>DXHF01000412.1 GCA_019113605.1 Candidatus Paenibacillus intestinavium | reverse complement strand
GTTCGATTTCCGTAAAAATTCATAATTCGTACGTAAAGTATTAATAAAGTAAGGAAACTAGTGCATAGTTTCCTTGCTTTATTTTAAACTGTTTCCATTATTAACTATTTTGTTTACAATACTAATAAAGCCTATAAATGGGGTTGCGTACGTATGAAGAGCATAAATAAAATACGGCAGTTGTTCAAACGGAGTACGTTGCGAAGAACACTCATTATTTATTTGTTAATTGCTTGTTTGTGCCCACCTGCTTTATTAGCAGGTTATACGTATACTGCTATGCACTCTATATTGAAGCATAAAATATCAGCAGGTATCGAAGCGGGTTTGAAGCAAGAAGCGATGGGGATAGAAAATTTACTTAGTAATATGGATTTCGTGTCGAAGCAGTTTGCGTTAGATGGTCAAACAGTTACTCGTGTCAATGAATATATCCAATCCGAGAAGCAGACTGAAAAAGCGAACCTTATTCAATATATAGACGATACGTTCAATGTCGTTAATTTTACAAATCCTAACATAGGTTTGATGGTGTACTATCATGAAAATACGGAACAATCGATATTGTTTAACAATTTAACGGTTCGTGATGATTTTAATATCGATCATTTACCGTTATTTATTCGATACAATGGAACCGCTTACTTTGGACCACACACGACACAATACAAAAATAATGATAATATCGTATTTTCTTCAATTCGAGAAGTGAAGACGAGCAGTGATGATTCAATCTATATTTACTTGGAATCTAATTATAATATGTTCCGTAAGATGATGAATAGTAATTGGTACGCTATGCCCGTTCATCATTATTTAATTTCTGAGCAAAATGAAGTGCTATATGCAGATGTTGGTGATCCTCCATTTGCACCTGAATCATTGAATTGGAAAATGGTCGATAATGGACTCGAACAGCTGGAAGGTAATTATGTATTTGGCTATGAAAGTATTCAGGGCTGGAAGCTGGTTATAGCGGTGAAAAAGAGTGCATACAATCATGAAATTAATGAATGGGTATGGCGCATGGTTATTTTAGTGCTCGGTTCACTCGTGTTAGCATTTATTATTGCGATGATCATCTGGCGCAAAGTATATGGCTCTTTACGCCGCGTTAATCTAGAAATCGTACGAATGACTGGCGATCGAGAAGCACCTGTGAAAAATATTGGGATTGAAGAATTTGATACATTACTTAGTAACTTTCAAGTGATGAAGCGGACGGTCAATGAACTAATCGAAGAGGTTTCCGCGAACGAGCGTAAAAAATCACAATTAGAAATAGAGAAGCTGCTAAGCCAGATTAATCCTCATTTTCTGCATAATACATTGAATACGGTGCAATGGCTAGCACGGGCGAATGAACAGGATGATATTGATCGAATTGTTACATTGCTCGTTAAAGTTCTACATTACAATATGGGAAAAGGTAGTTTAATCGTCACGATTTCGGATGAACTAGCTGCATTGCAAAACTATATAGATCTTCATTATATCCGTTATGAAGATGAGTTACAGTTTGAAATCAAAGTCGATGATAGCTTGAAATCTATTTCAGTTCCGAGATTTTTACTGCAACCGATGGTGGAAAATGCCATTTACCATGGTAGAAGTGATGGCACGAGTCTAATAGCTATTTCTATCGTTCAACATACAGAGCTCACTTTGAAATTAGAAGTTAGAGATAATGGTCCAGGTGTAGACGAATTAACCCGACAACAAATATTAGAACGTAGATATGAAAGTTCCAGTATCGGGATGGGGATCGGGCTTAGTTATGTTCAGCGTTTATTAGAGCGCTTTTATGGCCTTTCATGTCATCTAGAAATTGAAAGTGAAATAGGAGTAGGAACTTGCTTATCCGTCATTATTCCATTAACGCTAGAGGAGGAACGTTATGATTAACGCACTTGTCGTTGATGATGAAAGAATGGTACGTAAAGGGTTGCTATCTTTAACAAATTGGAAAAATTACGGTATTTCATTTGTTGGTGAAGCGAAAGATGGCATACAAGCACTTCAATTTCTAGCCGAGCAATCTGTCGATGTTATGTTTGTTGATATAACGATGCCAATTATGAACGGATTCGAGCTAATGAAGCGGGTACAAGAGCAATATCCTAAAGTGCAATTTGTAGTACTAACCTGTCATCATGAATTTGATTATGTCCAGGAAGCACTTCAAATCGGAGCTATTGATTATATCGTAAAAACATTATTGAATCGGGATAATGTAGATGAAGCAGTAACAAGAATTATTTCGCGTTTAAAGCGTGATCAAGAGAAGAAGTTGCAAGAGCAACCAGCTTTTTATAACGGTGGAGTATACTTTTTGTTAAGAGGAATGACAAAGGGAGATAGCTACTATATGCAGGAGCAGCTACCAGCTAATTTAACGTATAGCCAAATTAGTAAGTACTTGTTGCGATTTGATGGTGAGCATGCTTGGCAGATCGTACAATTAGAGCAAGACAGTATAATGCAATATGGTGATGTAATCTATATTGAGCGCAGTGAACGGGTCGGACATCATGAAGTTGAACAGTGGTTGAACTATGAATTACTGAACTATTATTTTTATTATGCACATGATGCTACGTTGACGATTACAGAGAACGAACTCGTTCAAGCGTTATCGCCAAGAGATGAAAATGTAGTGGAACAGCAGCTAAAGCAATGGAACGATGAAAAACTGCAATATAGATGGTTACTATTTCCTCAAGAGTGGCATCGATGGCAGCGAGCTACGTTAGCTATTCAACCAGATCCCCAATATGTTATTCGATTAGTAGAGCAGCTATATACGCAGCTTGTGTTAACAATAAAATGGCATGATAATGATTCCCAATCACCACTGTCCGCACCGGATATATCACAATGGGCAAAATTAGAGCAGTGGCTATTACAATTATCTTTACATTTGCGTGGTAGAATGACTGACTTGACGTTATCTCATGATGTCGTGATTTGTATGATCAAAGCGATTCAAAATATGTATAATCAAATTGGTTCGGAGTTGAACCAGAATGATATCGCACATCAAGTAGGGATGAGTAGAAGTTATTTTAGCCAATGCTTCAAACGGTTTTTTGGCGTTTCATTTGGAGAGGTGTTGCGTCAATTACGTATGGAAACAGCTAAAGAACTACTATTAAGTACACAGCTCACCATTTCTGAAATAGCGAATCAAATTGGTTTGGATGATCATAAATATTTTAGTCGTACGTTTAGAGCGCAGCTTGGGGTATATCCAACAGAATATCGTTCGTTGCATTATGAGGTGAGGTGACCACTATGAAAATAGTTAGACTATTTTGGTTCGGATTAGCGTGCTTGTTACTCATGACAAGCTGTGAGTTAACACCCAATAACGAAGCTGCGATAACTAATGAAGAAAAATTCAATGAACCGGTTATTTTACGCATTCCGTATTCCTATTCAGAGATTGAGCTCCCGGAAGGTGATATAGGGGAAGAGAATTTCATGTCACGCTACATTTACGAAAAAACAGGAATTATTATTCAATATAGCTGGGATGCAAGTGGTGAAGAGCAATACATCACGAAGATGGATTTAGCCATTCGGAGTAATGATTTACCTGATCTATTCATAGTTAATCGCAAGCAGTTGAATTACTTAGTACAGCAAGATATGATTGCAGATCTTACAGAAGAGTATGAAACCCACAGCTCTGATCTAGTAAAATCGATCTATAATGCAACGAATGGCAAAGCGCTTGAGGAAGCTACTATTAATCAGAAATTGTATGCATTGCCTAATGTAGGAATAGAAGCAGATGCACCTACATATTTGTGGATACGCCAAGATTGGTTAGACAAATTAAAGCTTCCGATGCCGCGAACGCTTGAAGATATTGAGCAAATCTCATATGCATTCGTTCATGATGATCCTGACGACAATGGCGAGGATGATACGCTCGGAATACCTGTCGAAAAATCATTGGTGTATCAAGATAAGACAGGTGTGTTTGGCTTAAATTCTTTTTTCTCGGCCTTTCATTCTTTTCCGCAAAATTGGATTGTTAATGCGGAGGGGATTCTTGTCTATGGCTCCATTCAAGAAGAGACGAAGCAAGCGTTGATTCGTTTAGCGTACTGGTATGATCAGGGTATTATAGATCGAGATTTTATGCTTAGAAAGGATGCTAGCATACCTGTTACAGAAAATAAGATGGGTATTCTGTTTGCTCCTTGGTGGGCTCCTTTCTGGCCGTTGAGTGCCTCGGTGTCTCAAAATACGAAAGCGGAGTGGAATGTTTTTGCCGCACCATTAAGCGAGCAAGGGCAATTTATTACAAAAATGTCGCCAATTACTGATCGATATCTTGTTGTACGTAAAAATTATAAAAATCCAGAAGTAGCGGTCGTATTATTAAACTTAACAACTACATTAGAAAGACATGAAGGGATGGATGATGAGAGTAGTAAAGCGATTCGAGCTACAGCTCAGCAACTGGGAACTCAGCTTCGCAATTACTTCCCATTCGATCTATTACTAGATGATCCCGACGGTGTAACGAAGCGATATGATACATTAATGCAAACGATGAATGATGAAATAGGTGTAGAGACACTGAATTCTGAACAAGCAAAATTATATGATTATGTTATGCGGGAACAGGAGCAGCCGAAAAAAGATATGGAGGCGTGGAGCAATGCGCAATCTTATTTACTAGGTGGAAAAATATCGAAGAAACCAATGGTGATGGTGGAAAGCTATAATGTTGAGCATGTCGAGGCTTATGAGCAATATTGGGATACGTTAATTGCGCTTGAAATGGATTATTTCTTGAAAATAATTACTGGTGAATTACCAATAGAGGCATTCGATCAATTCGTCGAAGAGTGGTTGAGTGGAGGGGGGATTCATCTATTGAAGCAAGCAAGTCAAGCATATGAAGAGAGGTAACTTCAAACAACAGACTTTGATAACGAAGTCATGAGTTGTAGCTTAATCGGCATCGAATATAAAGCGAACTTGGGAAGTCCGGTTCGCGTGTACCGATTACGTACACTTGCGCTTCCTCCTCCCTCAAGTAGCGCTCTATCTTCTCGGTTCTGAAAGCCTGTTGTTTGAACCTTTATTGGAAGAGGTAGTTCAAAACATCCACTTGTGATCACGATGAGTATGCTAACTTGGCGAATGTTTTGAACCTTTATTTCAAGCCTCGTGCAAGAGAATGTCCGCTCGTGTACTCGTACCGTACACGTTGCCGGCTCCATCGAAAGCCTGATTTCGGATTCTTTCAGTTATTGTTCAGTACAATTGAATACACTATAGTAATAACTGTCAAAGGATGTGTGCGTGTTCAATGAAACGAGTTATGATTGTTGATGCAGCTGCTTTTATGCGCTTAATATTGAGAGAAATACTTGAAAGTAACGGATGCGAGATTGTAGCGGAAGCGGCAAATGGCGAAGAAGCTATTCGTTTGTACGAAATACATAAACCTGATGTTGTAACGATGGATATAACATTGCCCGTTTTAGATGGATTAGAAGCAACCCAGACAATATTAGCAGAGCACCCTAATGCTCAGATTATTATTTGCTCTGCAATGAGTCATCATGATCTCATTATGGAAATGATTGATATAGGTGTGAAGGACTTCATCGTGAAGCCCTTCCAGGAAGATCGTATTATAGCTGCTGTTGATAGATTATATGAGCAGTGTAGTTAGTTACTCCAATCGATAGGTTGATGACCTAATGAGTTAAGATGCTCATTAATTTTTGAGAACGGTTTGCTCCCAAAAAAGCCGCGATAAGCTGCTAGTGGGCTAGGATGTACAGACTCCACAATGATGTGATGAGGAGCGATAAGTTGTTTTTTATGCTGAGCCGGTTTACCCCATAGGACGAAAATAAGCGGTTCCTCTTTATTACTTAACTTAGTGATAATAGCATCTGTGAACAATTCCCAGCCCTTTTTCTGATGAGAATTTGCTTCACCTGCTCGTACTGTAAGCACCGTATTGAGCAGTAAAACCCCTTGTTTGGCCCACTTTTCCAATGAACCATTCCCAGAGTCAGCAATTGCTACATCGCTAAAACGTTCCTTCATAATATTGCGCAAAGATGGCGGTAAGGGCAGATGATTTTCCACAGAAAATGCTAAGCCTTGAGCCTGGCCTTCACCATGATAAGGGTCCTGCCCTAATATAACTACTCTCGTTTTATCGTAATCAGTCAACTGTAATGCATGAAATATTTGATTCTTCGATGGATATATTATATGCTGTTCATATTCTAAATTGATAAATTGTAATAGTTGCTCAAAATAGGACTTATTATATTCTGCTTGAAGTATTTGTCCCCACTGATTGTTAGGTAATTGCATTATTCATTCTCCCTCTCTCATACTATAAGGTGAACAATACTATAAGAATTTGCTAGAATCAACCTTCAGCCTAATGTTTCGAGAAATTAATAATAAGTTAGATCATGCTTCCGATGTTACTTTTTAATCCAAAGTAGTAGTATCGGGAAGCTAATAAAAAGTTAGATCATGCTTCCGATGTTACTTTTTATTCCAATGTAGTAGTATCAGGAAGCTA
>DXHF01000411.1 GCA_019113605.1 Candidatus Paenibacillus intestinavium | reverse complement strand
GCGGTATTAGCTTTTCATGAATTTGGTGATAAGTTCTACTTTTTGAAGCGTCAATCGATCTTTGCTGGATTAGGATTAATGTCTATGTTTTTCATGATGAATGTGAATTATTCCGTGTGGAAAAAATGGGCGCCAACGCTTGTTATTATCTGCTTCGGACTCCTTCTTTTAGTATTAATTCCAGGGGTCGGTGTTGTTCGTGGTGGCGCGCGAAGTTGGCTAGGCATTGGTTCATTCGGGATTCAACCATCTGAATTTATGAAATTAGGAATGATCTTATTTTTGGCGAAATGGTTGTCGGCGGAACAACAAAAAATCACTCAATTCACGAAAGGCTTATTACCACCTTTAGGTCTTGTGTTTCTAGCTTTCGGCTTAATTATGTTACAGCCTGATCTAGGAACTGGAGCAGTAATGGTCGGTGCCTCGATGATTCTAATCTATACTGCTGGTGCGAGTATGCGTCATCTTGGTGGTCTAGCGCTTGTAGGCGTGATCGGTTTTGTCGGGCTAATTATTGCAGCCCCTTATCGCTTGAAACGAATCACTAGTTTTCTAGATCCGTGGGCTGATCCGCTGGATGGCGGTTATCAGATTATTCAATCTTTATTTGCGATTGGACCAGGAGGTCTAGTTGGACTTGGACTAGGGATGAGCAGACAGAAATTTAGTTACTTGCCAGAGCCACAGACCGATTTTATATTTTCGATATTAGCTGAAGAGTTAGGTTTCATCGGTGGCTTTACATTAATTTTATTATTTCTTGTCATTGTATGGCGGGGGATACGTACTGCAATTGCAGCTCCAGATACGTTCGGCAGCTTATTGGCAATCGGGATTACAAGCATTATTGGCGTACAGGTGCTCATTAACATTGGTGTTGTTATTGGGATGATGCCAGTGACGGGAATTACGTTGCCATTAGTTAGCTATGGAGGTTCTTCTTTAACTTTATTATTGACAGGATTAGGAATCTTGTTGAATATTTCTCGATACTCGAGGTGAAAGTGATGAAAATATTACTAACAGGTGGAGGAACTGGCGGACATATATACCCAGCATTAGCTATTGGGAAATATATGCAGCAGCAGGACGACTCTACTGAATTACTATACATTGGTACAGAACGAGGGATGGAAAGCAAAATCGTTAGACGAGCAAACGTCCCTTTTGAAAGTATCGAAATAACAGGGTTTAAACGCAAACTGTCCTACGATAATGTACGGACAGTTATGCGTTTTTTACGAGGTGTTGCACGCTCAAAGCAATTAATTAAACAATTTAAGCCAGACGTCGTTATCGGTACGGGTGGCTATGTATGCGGGCCTGTCGTTTATGCGGCAGCCCGTTTAGGCATACCTACCTTTATACATGAACAGAATGCAATTCCTGGTTTGACGAATAAATTTTTGACGTCCTTCGTTTCTCATGTTGGAGTTAGTTTTGAAGATTCATTAGCTTATTTTGCCAAAGCAAAGCAAGTTAGCTTTACCGGAAATCCCTGTGCGTCTCAAGTCATTGAAGCAATACCAGGTCGTGGAAGAGCATCATTAGATTTCGATTCAAATCAACGATATGCATTAATCGTTGGTGGTAGTAGAGGTGCGAAGGCACTTAATAGAGCAGTTATTGAGTTAGCCGATGAACAGCAGCATTTAGAAAAAATTTCACAATACAGAATTGTATTTGCGACAGGTGAAATTTACTATGATGATACAGTGGAAGCGCTGAAGGATCATGTAGCTTATCGAAGTGGACAGATTATATTACTTCCGTACATTAATAATATGGCGGAAGTATTAAGCGATGCTTCGATCGTTATTAGTCGCTCTGGTGCATCTTCGTTAGCGGAAATTAATGCACTCGGGAAACCGTCTATTCTTATCCCTTCACCAAACGTAACGAATAATCATCAAGAAGCAAATGCACGCAGTTTGGAATCTGTTGGAGCTGCAGAGATTATTCTTGAAGATGAACTTAGTGGTAAACATTTATTAGAGAAATTAAGTGCTTTATTATTAGATGATCATAAACTTGTCAAAATGTCCGCTGCCTCACATTTTCTAGCGGTACCTGACTCAGTAAGTAGAATTGCTTTAGCAATAGCGAGAATATCGAAACGATAAACGAACGTGATCACTAGGCGATTGTCACACAACGAAGTGCTAAGGCATAAGATACTTTATAATTCGTGACTTGAGAGTCTAGGAGTTGATCACATGTTCGGGTGGGAATGCCCACAACGATAGCAACTGTCATTTATGGAAGGAGGATATACAATTGAATCTATTTATAGAGGAACTTGAAGAGCTAGCAATTGGGGAATGTCTCTTTAATGAACCGCTGTCAAAGCATACAACGTGGAAGATCGGTGGAACAGCTGATCTGATGATCCTTCCTCAAGGCAAGGAGCAACTTATATCACTAATGGAGCTACTTCAGAAGCATAGTATTCCGTGGACGAGTATCGGACGCGGCTCTAATATGCTCGTAAGTGATAAAGGGATTCGTGGTGTTGTGATTAAGCCAGGTATAGGCTTAGATTATGTGCGCTTCGAAGGAAATACCATTATTGCAGGTGCAGCTTATTCATTTATTAAGCTTGCTGTTATGGCTGGCAAACAAAGCTTAACAGGCTTAGAATTTGCAGGTGGGATTCCAGGAACGGTAGGCGGTGCTGTCTACATGAATGCAGGTGCGCATGGGTCTGATGTGTCACGTATTTTTAAGTCGGCCGAAATTGTTCTATCTAGTGGTGAATTGGTGACGTATAGAGGCGATGATATGGACTTCTCATATCGTCATTCTGTATTGCAGGAAATGAGCGGATTTGTCGTTGAAGCTAAGTTTGAATTGGAAGCTGGCGAGCGACAAGTGATTACTGCAGAAATGGCTAAGCATAGGGAACGCAGATTGCTAACTCAACCACTGAAGAGTGCAACGTGTGGGAGTGTATTCCGTAACCCACCTGGTGATTTTTCAGCAAGGTTAATTGAGGAAGCAGGCTTAAAAGGTTTCCAATGTGGAGGAGCACAAGTATCAGAGCTTCACGCTAATTTTATTATCAACACAGGACAGGCGACAGCTAAAGACGTTCTCGCTTTAATTACCCATATTCAAGGTGTTGTGAAAGCACGCCATGGTATTGAATTGATACCTGAAGTATTGGT
>DXHF01000410.1 GCA_019113605.1 Candidatus Paenibacillus intestinavium | reverse complement strand
TTCCTCCTCTCGCTCTTACTACTGCTCGTTAGATGGATCAGATAACCAACAAGCGGAGCGATGCTGCTTCCCTACTTCAAATAATGGCGGTCTTTCAACGCAACGATCGAAAGCATGTGGACAACGTTCACGAAATGGACAGCCCGATGGTGGATCGATTAACGATGGCGGTGTTCCTTCAATAGGTACAAGACGCTCTCTTGAAGTACCTGCTCTTGAAGGTACAGATTGCAGTAACCCTTGTGTATACGGATGAGCTGGATGGCGATATAGATCCTCCACCTTGGCCTCTTCCATTACCATTCCGCCGTACATCACAAGTACTCGCGTACAAACCTGTGCAACTACGCCCAAATCATGCGTAATAAGAATGACCGAAGTATTTGTTTCCTTTTTAATTTGATCAATTAAATCAAGAATTTGCGCTTGGATTGTAACATCTAGTGCAGTTGTTGGCTCGTCTGCTATTAATAATTCAGGCTGACAAGACAATGCCATTGCAATCATGACACGCTGTCTCATCCCACCACTAAATTCGTGAGGATATTGGTCTAGCCGTTTTTCAGGCTCAGATATGCCTACTTTTCTCAGCATATCGGCACTTTCTTTTCGAGCTTCGCGTTTCGATAGCTTACGATGTCGCTGAATAACTTCCGACATTTGATAGCCGATCGTTTTCACAGGGTTCAAAGATGTCATCGGATCTTGAAAAACCATCGCAATTTGATTACCACGAATAAACTTCCAGTCCTTCTCAGATAGCTGAAGCAAGGATTGTTCCTTATAACGTATATCACCTGACTTAATTTTACCTGGAGGCTGTATTAAGGAGAGTATCGATTTGGCAGTGACACTTTTCCCACTACCTGACTCACCGACAATGCCCAATGTTTCGCCTTCATCAATATGAAAGCTTATATTACGTACCGCTTGATTCTCACCATGATTCGTGAAGAAGGAAACTTCCAGTCCTTCTACTGTCAGCAGTCTTTTGGATTCTGTCATATGATGTTCCTCCTAAACTTTTTGTAGCTTACTATATAACTTTCTAGATAACAAAAAGTCACTTCGGAAGCATAATCTTCTTATTTCTTAATAAGCTTCGGCTCGAAGCCTACTCGCAATATATCTCCTAAAATATTAAAGCTTAGTACAGTTAAGAAAATCAATAAACCTGGGAATATAGCTAAGTAAGGCGCTTGAGCGATATAGCCCTGCGCATTGTTGAGCATACTTCCCCATGTAGCAGCTGGAGCTTGTACTCCAAAGCCTAAGAAGCTAAGCGATGACTCCATTAATATCGCCGAAGCTATCGTATTTGTTGCTCCAACAATAATTGTTGGAATAAGATTTGGGAGGATGTGTTTCACAATAATGCCATAAGAATTTTGTCCCGATGCTTTGGCATAAAGTACATATTCACGTTCCTTAAGCGTCATCGTTTCCGCTCGAATAATACGAGATACATTCATCCACATAAGGAATCCTATAATAATAATGAGATTGCCGACGTTCGGTTTAAGATAAATACTTAATAATAATAAAATTAAAAATGACGGAATGGACATAATAACTTCAACTAGACGCATTAAAATATTATCGAGTTTACCTCCAAAATAACCCGCCATTACACCAATCGTTACTCCAATAAAGGTAGCTACGATCATGGAAAAAAATCCAACCAATAACGAAATCCTTCCACCATGTAATGCTCGTGCAAAGTAATCTCGTCCGTAATCATCTGTACCAAAAAAATGATCACCACTCGGAGCTTGTAAACGAATCAATGCATTCAATTTATTTGGATCATGAGGTGCAAGAAACGCAAAGATTGCGCCCAGCGTGAAAATGAATAGAATGCCTACCGCTACAAGACCTATTTTATTATGATATAGCTCATGTAACACATTACTCCATTTGGTACGGTTCATCTATTCTCACCTCATCTTCTTAATTCTTGGATCAGCAAAACTGTATAGTATATCCGCAATTAAATTCCCTAATATTAACATGACAGATGATAGTAATGTTATGCCCATTATTAAAGGATAATCTAATCCTTTAACAGCAGTCATACCTAGCGATCCAAGTCCTGGCCATGAAAATACCGTTTCCGTAACAATCGCACCAGCTACGATATCACCGACTGACATACCTAGCAATGTAATAATTGGTAGCAATACATGCATTAATACATGTCGTTTTAACACTTGTGTTTTGGAGGAACCAAAAGCATATTGAATTTGCACGTAGTCCTCCTTCAGTTGTCCTATAGTACTAGAGCGAATATAGCGTACATAGACCGACAAAAATCCGATAGCGAGTACGCTACAAGGTAATATTGCGTGTTTAATAACATCCCAAGTTGAGGTTACCCCTATTGTCCTCATTCCCATACTTGGAAGCCATCCTAATTTCACTGCAAAGAAATAGATAAATAATATCCCTAACCAGAATCCAGGAATTGAAATACCGATGTATGAAAACATATTAATGCATTTATCAACAAAACGATTACGATTGGAACCTGCGATCAAACCTAACGGAATTGCTAGTATGACTGCTATAGCAATGGCTCCACTCATCAGACCTACAGTTGCTGGAATGCGTTCAACAATTTGTTCTAAGACAGGCTTGTGATTAACTAGCGAATAACCTAGATCTCCTTGTACAACTCCTTTTAACCAGATGAAGTATTGTACGTATGCCGGTTTGTCCAATCCTAAGTTATGTCTAACTCTCTCAATATCTTCTGCATGCATATTAGGTGTGACGAAGTTAAGTACAGGATCACCAGGCGCAGCTTTGATCAGCACAAAGCTAACAATGGAGACAAAGAAGAGCAATGGAATTGTCTGGAGTAGTCGTTTCGCTATGAGTTGGTTCATAACATATTCTCCCTCTACGTAGTAGCAAAAAAATAAGCTGAATGATCAGCTTATTTTTTGCATACTTGTTCATTTGACGTTACAATTATTTCTTATATATTTTTGATAGATCTTCAAAGATATATACTGGTTTTAACTTAGCTTCTTCAACACCACCGAATTGATTGCTTACTGCTACAATCGTTTTCGTGTATGCAATTGGATATTGAATCGCTTCAGCTGCGATAAGCTCTTGAACTTGTTTGTAAATCTCTTCACGCTTAACAACGTCACCTTCACCTGCACCCGCAAGGAATAAGGCATCAATATCTTTATTAGCTACATGGCTGAAATTAGATGTTGCATCTGATAAGAATAGAATACGGTAAGCATCTGGATCGTACCCCATAATGTATCCGCCTAAAAATACTTCATAATCCGTTGTGTCAGCAGCATTCAGCTTTTGACCATATGCGGATGCATCCATCGTTTGAAGTTCAACCTGTACACCAATATCACCAAGTTTTTGTTGTACATATATAGCTACTGCTTCTTGAGCTTTATTACCGCTTGAAACAATAAATCTTAGCTTCAAGTTACTTACACCTTCATCAGCTAATATTTGCTTTGCTTTCTCAGCATCATAATCATAAGATGTTACATCATTCGTATGGAACAAGCCATCTGGTGTTAAGAATGAATGAGCTGCATTAGCATAATCGCTAGATGTATAAGCAACTTGAATTAATTCATCACGATCAAGTGCATGTGATAATGCTTTACGAACCTCAATATTATTCAGTACTCCAGTATCACTAATCTGATTGAAGTTCAAATATGCAAGGCGACCTTCTTCATAAGGATAGATCGCAAAATTGTTTGTTGCTTCGATTGTCGATACATCTTGAGGATCTACATATTTCACATGAATTTCACCATTTTGTAGCGCTAGATTAGCTGTGTTTGTATCTTTGGCAATACGATAAGTTACCCCATCAAGATAAGGTTTGCCACCATAGTAATCATCGAAACGCTCTAATGATACATACTCACCTGTTTTGTACTCTTTGAATTTGAATGGACCAGATCCGATTGGTGCATTGTTTTTATCACTTTTTTCTAAATTTGTTTCATTCTCATACACATGTTTTGGAATTGGAAACACTTGTAACAATGTTGCTTCAAAAGCTGGATTAACTTGTGGCAGCTTGAAGTTCACTGTATATTCATCAACTTTTTCAACTTCAATCGCCTTACCACCAACGAAGAAGTTTTCACGAAGTAGACTGTTTTGATTTTCATCAACAATCTTCTCAATTGTAAATACAACATCATCTGCTGTTACTGGCTCGCCATCATGCCATTTGGCATCATCACGTAATGTTAACGTATAAGTTAGACCATCTTCGGAAAGCTCAAGACTTTTTGCAAGATAGAAAGTTTTTTCACCATTAGATACTTGGAATAAAGGTGAATACAGTGATTGGTTAATTGTTAAGCTAACGCGATCACCTGCATAGTTTGGATTAAGAATTACTGGATCACTTGCTACAGCAATAATAAGATTGCCGCCTTGTTTTGGCTCGCCACTAACTTCATTTCCAGTGTTAGGCGTGTTATTGGGAGTTGTATTGCTATTATTGCTAGAGCATGCCGCTACAACCGCAATAATTAGAATTAGTAATGTTACTGTTGAAAAAATCTTTTTCATGGTAGTTCCCCCTGTTGTTTTTATATCCCTAATAATACATCGGATTAATTGGTATTACAATGTTTATTTATTTTCTTCACTACATTATTGAACTATTATGGATAACTTATTATACCCAGCAACTTCAAAAAGTAGGTTTCCAGAAACCAACAACAAAGAAAACTCAAATATAAACATTATTAATGAAACCAATTATTTCTTATTATAATTGAAACCGTTTCGTTTGTATAATCCTCTTTTAATTAGACAGACAGTAAATGGATTCATTTAATATGATAGTAGTATGAACAGTTAGTAATTGTTGTATTCTATTTGTTTTTCCAACATTTATATTTTTCGAAAGCTGAACTATCTTGATAATTTATAGTATAATAATAAGGAAATATTATTAATGAGGAGATGATCCATTTGGCCAAAAGCACAGCACGTAAATTTCGCGAAAAGCAAGCGAAGCAAAAAGGATATGATCTAATCGGTCAACAACGTGGCGGACAGCATATTGCCATTGTAACGGTAACAAAAATGACGAAAACAAAACAAAGTAAACTTCTCCAAAACAAACACAAAAAGCGCAATGTCTCTGAGCTAGAACAGAGTTATTGCGCTTTTTTGATTTCATAAGAATTAATAAATTTCCGAGAGTAACGATATATAATTTTATTCTGCGATAGAACCTTCCCTATAAATACGCTCGATCATTTACTCTTCATGCCACGATAATTGCGTCTGACGCTTCCTACAAATTGTTAACCCTGGCGAGATTGGGATTGTCATCATTTCATATAACGATGTTTCCTTTGATAATTCTTCAACTGCTTGATATGCAGTCTCACACAATGACCGCTGCATCATATGTTCATTTTCAGGGTGGGTATCATGCAACAATATTAAGCCATGTGGGACTACAAATGGAAAAAAGTCTCTGAAGTCTTGTAGCACTGCCTCTTTCGAATGATCTGCATCAATAAATAACATATCAATTTGCAGAGGATTAGCCTCTAATTCTTTAGCGTATTCCTGAGTGGTACCATTAAAAAATTGAGCATTCTTTTCTTTGATCATATTATTTCCGGCACTTGGAGTAATATCTACACCTATCGAGCGTTCAGCCAGAGGTGCTATTCGATTAAACAGGTAACAATTCTGTAT
>DXHF01000409.1 GCA_019113605.1 Candidatus Paenibacillus intestinavium | reverse complement strand
CTTTATCTGTATAATTGTAGATCTCGATAAACACGTAGGCATCACTTCCCCCTACATTGTTACTGTTCGGCAGTAGCTCTGTTACGAGCATAATTGGAGCCTCGTCACTAGTTTCGTCAGGATTAACAATCGTAATCTCATAGACTGGAGTTACGATTGGTGCTTGGTTATCACCTACAACTTCTATGTAGTACGTTAGCTTATGATGAGAAGTCAATTCGCTACTTACGATCTTAGCGCTTTGCACTGTTAATGAACCTGTCATATCCATTTCTATGTAATCTGGCTCATCATCGAATGTATAATATACTTTCCCATCAACTGTACTTATAGCATTGGAAATCGCTACCTCAATCGCAAAATCATTCGTAGAGATTAAGCGATACACGCTCGGAGAATGCTGCAAGTCAATTGGTAATACAATCTCATCAAGTCGTAATAGCTGATCTGGCGAGATACTACCAGGCGAAGCATTAATTGCACCTGGATTGTCCATCATAACCATCTCTGTACTACCTTCACTCGGCATACGATAGAAAATACCTTTGTCTGGCTTTGTTTGATCATCGTTTTGATATGATGCTTGAGAAACAATAATACCTTTATTGTCTCCATCTAAAACCGTTGGATCAACAATCGCTAACGTTCTTGCTGCGCTATTATGCATTCCACCAGTAGTAGTTACTTTGAATAGATTCGTTCCTTCCACAAGTCCAGTGCTGTAATTGCTATTAAATTGTTCAGCCGTAACGTTTATGACCGCTTCCGTTTGAACCCAGACTACGATAGCTTCATGTGCAGGAATTAATATACTACTGTATTTTATATCCCAATGTGTATCGATCTCATCATAGCTATAACGTAGTTCATAATCTTTGAACTCAATCGCCGCATCCGAATTATTATATATTTCAATAAATTCATAGGCATCTTTCGTTGCTACATTCGCTGAATCAGGTACCAGTTCTGTAATAAGTAGATCTGGTTTGCTGTTTTCACTTGCAAAGCTCATGCCAACTGGTGCCATACTGAAAATGATAGCTACTAATAACATAAGTGCTATTCCTTTGCGATGTTTAACTGCGTACATGAATAAATACCCCCTAACATTGATAAGTTCAATGATAGAGGGTGTATGTCATCACAATGTTTAATTCATATTAATGTTTAGTAAAGGATGGTGAACGTAGTCCCTCTCCACGATATTGATTCCAACCAAAAAACTTTTAGTCTTTCGATACCATAGTAACATCCTCTTTTTTCTTTTCATTAATCTAGATACCAATAACAACTCCAGCGCTTGACTATTTGATTTTGTATTCGTAAGCGGACTCACAGGACCTTATTCGCTCATTTCCTAGTAATTATTGAGTGAAATACTATGAATAGGGTCCTATGAGTCCTCTTACATCCTAAAGTGTTGATTTTAGCTAATTAGCGTCCTGTGAGTCCGTTCATTTGCACACTATGGTGGGCTTATGCATCTTCATATGCGCCGAATGGAGCGACTGCGATACATCCGTATGTCCATTCATATGTCATCAAGCACTAGTTGTGGTTTTGAGCCAGAATTAGTTGATCTTCCTTTTGTTCATGCTCTATTATAAACATATTTCTACATATCCATTCCTGACCAGGTATTCCCTTATTCGTCAAATAAGCTCCGTTAAATCTTGCTGATCATTCTCTCAATCATACATAAAAATGATAATTCTAAGAAGGGGTTTTATTCCTATAAAAACACAAAAAAGGAGCATGGATATTATCCATGCCCCTCTATGCCTTGCATATCTGAACAATTACTTTCTTCTGCTCGTAGTTGTTTCCCACATATCTTTAAGCCAAGCGTCAAAGCCTTCGCCTTTATCACCTTCGTAAGTATCATAAATATCTACTCGAGTCTTTTGTAGCTTTTCTTTAAACTCTTCAAATGTATGACCTTCTGGTAAGCTCTTCTTAATTCTTAGCAAAATCTTACGAAGATTTTTGAATAGCTCTCCTTTATTTTTCGCTGGCATCTGGACATCTTCACCCATTTTTTTCAGCGTGCGGAATGCAGCTTCACGAACTTGAGATACTTGATCGCCTGACAAAACATGCTGTAAAACTTTAATTGTCTCATCGGAGTTCCACTGTGCCAATTCATTAACAGCATCCAAACGATCTTTCCAGTTTGCAGTACGATTAACTGCTTTCTTAAGCTCTTCAAAATTTTCTGGAAGCTCACCAACAGCTTCATAGTTTTTATTATTCAAAATTCAATCTCCTTAATCATCGCCGCAATGGCATAATGATGAATTACATACTATTAGGTTTTATTATAGCACGAATGCAACTATTCTACCCACACTTGTTGAGTCTATGTATAAAATTCGCTAATCTCGCTGAAGATGCGCCATATCGATTGTTAATCATAATAGACAAAATTAATTATAAAAATACAATGTGCCTGAGACAAATCGATTCATGACTTGTTTATAATGTACACACATTATAAACATGCACATTAATATAAGTTGATTTTAGTATGTGCATTTTTGTTTTGGCTAATATTTTGGTCTAGTTATATTAATCCATTAGCTATATATTTCTACAACTTTATCCAACAGACTTTTATATGCAAACCGATAATAAAGTTGTTTAATTTTGTTATGTAAATATCTGAGCCTACCTACATTCTAAATTGTAGAAAGGCTCTTAAAGTTGTTTGCACTCAAAAATTAATAATAAAATTGTTTACTTCTTATTCAATTAACACATCCGTTGACCTTTCAGGTAAATAACCTTATAATGGAATTTACCTGGGAGGTTATTTACTTTTTTGGAAAAAGGAGCGACAAATATTGCCGAAATTATTAGATTTAGACTCTCAACGAAGGAACGCAATTCTAAATGGAGCGTTAAAAGAATTTTCAACACAGGGGTATGACAACGCTTCAACAAATGTAATAGCAAAAGAAGCCAGAATTTCTAAAGCCCTTATGTTCCACTATGTAAGTAGCAAGCAGGAGCTTTTTCTTGTTGTATATGATTACTTCTCTAACCTACTTAAAAAGGAATATTTCGAATTGATGAATTATGATTCCAAAGATATTTTTGACAGATTGCGTCAATCATATCTTTTGCAAATTAACTTATCGGAAAAGTACCCTTGGATTTTAGAGTTTAATAAACTTTCACGAACTACTAATTCCAACGAGGTTAATGAGGAACTCGAAAATAGATCTCACATAGAATATTCATGCTGTTATCCTAAATTATTTGATGAAATAGATGAAGCTAAATTTAGAAAGGAGCTGGATATAGAAAAGTGCAAGCAGTTTATATTTTGGTCTAACATTGGATTTACTAATGAAATAATAGATGACATTAGAAATTCAGAATCTCAGACTTTGAATTATGAACTCGTTGTTGAAAAACTTAATGGATATTTTGATGAACTGAGAAAAGTATTCTACACGTCAATCCTTGAATAAGGGTTTGGGTAATGTGCGTTTAACACGGAAATGCAGGTAAAGAATCGATGGAGGAGGGATATAGAATGATTGATGCACGTGAGCCGATAATTATAGAGTTTCCTTTGAGAGGAGAATGGCACTCTCCTAACACTCCAGGTACAAAAATTCCGAGTCACGGTACAAACCAATTCGGATCAAGATATGCTTTTGACTTTATACAAGTGGATTGGGAAAGAAAGGGCTGGCCCGCCTATCGCGTTAGTTTGGCGCAATATCTACTTTTTGGGGTTCCCTTAGACGAATATTATTGTTGGGGGCAAGACGTATATGCTCCTTGCGATGGGATCATTGTCCAAGCAGCGGATGGTTATAAAGAACGAACACGAACAAAATTGCTTTCTGATATGTCTAACGCTTATAAAAATGCACATTATTTCGACCCGAAGAAAGACGACATACAATCAGTTGCTGGCAACTACATCATTATAGAATGTGGCGACAATGTATATGCTGGATTAGTTCATCTTCAAACAGGGTCAATTCAGGTTTCAGTTGGTCAGAGTGTAAAAAAAGGGGACGTTATTGGTAGAGTTGGCCATTCGGGTAACTCCTCTGCTCCGCATTTGCATTTTCAACTTATGGATAGTAGTGACATAGCTATTGCTAACGGATTGCCTTTTGCTTTTGAACAATACGAAATATTTAAAAATGGCATATGGGAAAAAGTAAACAATGGTATTCCAAAAAATAAGGATAGAATAAGATTTCAAAAATCTGATGAATGGGATTAAATTAGTACTGCATAAAGGGGTATTGTCAGGAAAATGAGCTTAGCGTTATAAATCCGTATGTTCCTAATGGTACCTCTATAATAAAGCTTCACCTTACGGCAAAGTCAATAATTTTTCTAGCCCATTATTGAGCTATCCTGCCACGTTTGTTAAAAGCTATCTATATCATAGTATAACATTTGCCCATATAGTAGGCATAAAAAAGTGCTACGTACTAGATGTTTCTACTATATTTTATGGCACGCACGACATAAAAGAGATCGTCAATGACGATCTCCTGTTGATCAATTAATATAGCTCGTATAATGTTGCACATTCTATGAAGTATGCTGATGTATCAAGAGAAACATGTTATCTTTTGACTTTTAATAAAATCATTTGGCACACTTTCCTATATCTATTAGGACCTTGTTAGTTTTTGATCGACTCGGCTGCAGCATTCAATGCCCCGATAACTTTATCACACCAGCTATCAAATTCAGGGTCCTCCGTCTGATGCTCAGGATGAGCTAATATATATTCAATCGTTTGTTTGATTCCTTGATCAAGTCGCGTTGTTGCAACAAACTCAGGAACAAGTCTTTTCAGCTTCGAGTTATCAAAAACGACAGAATTCGCCTTATCGCCTAATAATCCACCACTAAATTCTTCATCACATTCTGCCAAAAATGATGATGCAACGTGAACGCTATTGAGCTTCACCCCAAGGCTATCCGCAATGATCTCATATATTTGATTCCATGTGACCGTCTCATCCGAAGTAATATGTACAGCTTCACCAATCGCATGAATATTACCCATTAATCCAATAAAGCCTTTAGCAAAATCACTATTATGCGTCATCGTCCATAGAGAAGTACCGTCACCATGAATAATAACAGGCTTATTCTCAAGCATACGCTTCGCAACCTGCCATGATCCTTTTCTACCGTGTACACCAAGTGGAATCGAACGTTCATCATACGTATGACTTGGTCTTATAATCGTAATTGGAAATCCATTATCTCGATACTGCTTGACCAAATACTCCTCGCAAGCAATCTTATTGCGTGAGTATTCCCAGTAAGGATTCGATAATGGCGTGCCCTCCGTAATTCTATAATCAGATAGTGGGGTCTGATAAGCAGACGCCGAGCTAATAAATATAAACTGTTTTGTCTTACCGTTGAACAAGCGATAATCTCGTTCCAGCTGAGCTAGTTCAAATGCTATAAAATCAACTACAACATCAAACTCTAAATGTTCAATGAGCTTTGCTACTTGCTCTTCATTATTAATATCTGCTTGAATAACATTCACGCCTGTAGGTAAAGCTGTATTACGGTTACCTCGATTAAGCAAATATAGCTCATGCCCTTGTTCTAATAATTGACTTGTAATTGCCGAGCTAATCGTGCCTGTTCCTCCAATAAATAGTGCTTTCATCTATCCACCTCCAGAGTGTTTTCAACATAACATCATTGCTTTACTTCCCTCTTACGTTATCATGTATGCGTTATCAAGACAATATATAAAACCTATCAATTACTTTTCCGCGAAGACTGATAGATTTATTCTAACCAATGAGCAGGAATCGTTAGCGCAGATGGCAATTGAGTTTTACGATCACCATTAGCGGAATTGACTTGGGCTTGTGTAAGAAAGATACTGCCTATAAGATTAGCTCCACTGAGATCAGCATCTCTTAAGTCTGCACCAATCAGATCTGTTTTTCTCATATCCGCTTGTCTAAGATCCGCTGCAATAAATAATACTCCTCTTAAATTAGCTCCTTTAAGACTAGCTCCTTTTAACTTTGCACCAATACAATCTCTTCCCCTAATAATTTTACTATGTTGGGGACCTATTTTGACTTTGGCACGTACTAGTTCACTCGTTTGCAGCAGTAAGTCATTCACAAACGCTCTATGTGTTGGTACATGGAGTTCTAGCAGTGTTGTCGTATTGAGATTTGTAAGTTGTTCCGTTTCTACTATAGCCTTTTGTAATTGCTCATAAATAGGATGAGTATCCTCTAGACTAAGTGCTTCTGTTAAGTAATAAAGCATTTCATGCAGCTGTTGCATAACTGGTAAAACGTCGAACATTTCCTTGGCTAACTCTGGGTTATCTCGCCAGTTTTTTCCGTTATACGTCATTCGAGAAACCTTCTGACCTGCTCCAAAGCATTCATATACTGTACAACCTCGTAACCCACTACTTCTTAATTGTTGATGGATACCACAGCGATAATCCGCTTGTAGATGATGACATGGCGTCCCTCCGTCTTTATTAAAAGCGAAGTCAGCAGATTTGGCATAAGGTAACGCCACACAGCATAAACCAAAGCATTGTTCACAAACTGCTCGATATGGATTTGGGCTATTGACGTTATCTATTAATTGTTGAAACACAATATTGTACACATCCCTTTACTAGCATCTATCAAAATTAATATTACCATTAAAATGAAATGTTAGGATATTTGTTTTGACTATGACACTTGCTAGCTAAAATTTATAAATGAAGAGATAATGTCTTGGTGCATCATCTCTTCATTTATACACATTACCTTTTACTTGAATAAGGTTATTCTAATCCCGCGATCCAAGGTGATAATCGCAAGCTTACATCACTAGTATTTATTAGGGCTCCAACTGTAAACCCGGTGAGGTTTTGAGATCTAAAGTTAATTGGGAAAGCATCATTTACACTTCCTGTTCCAGTAACTCGACCACCGAGTGATGATCCATTGATCTGATTGTATACAGCTAGATAATATACACTATTATCTAATAGTGTTATAGGTGCAGTTAATGGCAAGATGAACAGACCTGGAGATATGGTCATTGATACCGTTGTCACAGCAATAACCGTAGCTGCTGTTGAGGCTACAGGCTGTAAGACTGCCATTTGAAAACTTCCCGTATTGCTGCCTAGTTGAGTAACAAAGGTTGCAAGTCTGCTAATCGTTGTGTCCTGCCCATTAAATACAAGGGCTCCAATAGCTTGGTTGTTTCCTGAACCTGCGTTAAATGAAATTAACGTGTCTATGTCGCCTACATTTAACGTTTCAATATATGGAGTATCTTCCCCGGTAGCTCCTGTTACTCCTGTTGCTCCCGTTGCTCCCGTTGCTCCGGTTGCACCTGTTGCTCCTGCTACCCCTGTTGCTCCCGTTACTCCTGTTGCCCCCGTTGCTCCGGTTGCACCTGTTGCTCCTGTTGCTCCGGTTACTCCTGTTGCTCCCCCCGCTGCTCCCGTTTCTCCTGCGGCGCCTGTTTCTCCGGTTGCTCCGGTTGCTCCTGTTGCTCCTGTTGCTCCTGTTGTACCACTATCTCCTGTTGTTCCGGTTGCTCCGGTTGTTCCCCCTGCGGCGCCTGTTGCTCCCGTTACTCCCGTTGCCCCGGTTGCTCCTGTTGCCCCTGCTACTCCTGTTGCTCCCGTTGCTCCTGTTGCCCCCGTTGCTCCCGTTGCTCCCGTTGCTCCGGTTGCACCACTATTTCCTCTATCACCTTTTTCTCCTTTATACCCTCGTGGTCCTCGCTTACCTCTTAATCCTCTTTTACAACATTTCTCACTTATCTTATGATGATTCTGCTTACACCTATTATGCTTATTACAGCAACATTTGCCTCTTCTTACACATTCATTTCTTTTTTTATTACATCTTTTGTATTTACTTTGTTTCTTCTTGCATGAATTACTACGATAACTGGACTTTTTCAATTGCAGACATCTAGAACACCTTCTCAAGCGAATCATATTTTTAGTTGTACAGTTATTGTCAACATACAACACCTCCATATACATATATATGAAG
>DXHF01000408.1 GCA_019113605.1 Candidatus Paenibacillus intestinavium | reverse complement strand
TAGTAAGTAAGCCATTGATCCTCTATCTACCTGTAAGGCAATTAGACTATTTGCCGTCATAATAATAAATATTAATGGTAAAACGACACCATGGATCGAATAGAAGGTTTGAGTAAGCATTCCGAGGAATGAAGTCGATCCTAGCATACTCGCAAGCGGCGTATCCTTTACCATATCGGCTACGCTGGATATCATTTTTTGATCGAAAACTGCGATGATTACGGCATAAAGAACACTCATAATGAATGTGAATATAAACCATAATTTGAAATTCGCTTTTAACGTTTGTTTGAAAATCGGTTTGCTAAGCATCAGCTTTTTCCTCCTCTAGTATAAGCTCTTGAAATAACTTTCGAGGCTGTACTTTGTTTCCGTAATAAACTTGATATGGTACCCTTTTAGTACTTTGAGGAAATTATTGATATGGCGGTCATGTACCACGACAACGACTTGATTTTGCCGTTCACGTTTGTCTGAAAACTCAAAAGGCTCAGACAAAAATCGCACATAATCCTCATGCGAAGTAAACTCTAGTTTATAAATCTTTTCTTTATGGTATTTAACCTCGCAGGTTGGTTTCACAGCAATAATTTTTCCGTCTTTTATAAGTGCGACCTTATCACATGTATGCTCGACTTCTTCAAACATATGGCTCGACATGAAAATCGTCTTGCCTTTCTTTTCTTCTTCGTTCAAAATCTTAACAAATTCTGCTCTCATGAGAGGATCTAGTCCTGTTGTCGGCTCATCCAAAATTAGAATGGGAGGGTCTGCCATTAATGTAGCGACAATGGCCGTTTTCTGTTTCATCCCTTTGGACATTCTTTTCAAATTAACACTAGGATCAAGTTGCAGCCTGCTGATGATTGTGTTCGCATAGGACATATCTTTCAGTCCTAATAGTTCAGCCTGTTGCTTCAGAAATTCCGTTCCAGTCGGAGCATCTGGAAATGCGATCTCACCAGGAGTATAGCCGATCATTTTTTTGATTTCAGCGGAATTCTTCCAACAATCCATTCCATTAATTTTTGCGCTTCCACTTTGAGGCTGTATAAAGCCCATTAAATGACGAATCACTGTTGTTTTACCAGCTCCGTTCGTACCTACAAAACCAAATACCTCACCTTGTTCAATTGAAAGGTTGATGTCAAACACTCCATGTCCTTTACCATAATCTTTTGTCATATTATGAATTTCAATTAACGGCATTTTTTGGAGCACCTCCATCTAAGTTTGAGTTTCGCTCATAAAACTTCATGAAGTATTCTTCAAGTGTAAACTTGATTTCAGAAAAGAATCTCAAGTCATAGTCGGATATAATACTTATGAAATCATTAATATCACTATCATGTACACGGATGCTCGCTTGATTGTTGCTGTTCTTCAGAGAAATGATTTCAAATGGCTTCAGTGCGGTCACATTGCTGCTGAAACGTTGAAATTCTTCTGCCGTACTGAATTCAAATTCATACGTTTTATGTTCATTGTGCCGGATCTCATTAGCAATAAAAGTTGACGTTAAGCGACCCTCTTTTATGATTGATATTTTGTCACAAGTAGCGTCAATTTCTTTGAAGATATGACTTGATAATAGAATCGTTTTACCCTTTTCTTTTTCTTCCTTGATGAAATCAATAAAAACCTGTTGCATAATGGGATCGAGGCCGCTTGTCGGTTCGTCAAGAACAAGTAAAGCGGGATCATGCATGAAGGCGGTTACAATAGCAAGTTTACGTTTCATGCCTAGCGACATCCTTTTCAAGCCACCCGCCGGATCAAGCTCGAATTTATTAATCAAATAATCAGTGTGAGTCGTATCTTTTAAGCCACGCAATTCGGCCATCATTTTAATAAATTGTATACCGGTCAATGATTCGGGTAATGCAATTTCGCCTGGTAAATAACCTAGATTTGTTTGGATGTCACTTGCGTTTTCCCAGCTACTCAGTCCATTTACTAAAGTAAATCCGCTCTGAGGACGAGAAAATCCCATAATATGACGAATCGTAGTCGTTTTCCCTGCACCATTCGGCCCTAAAAAGCCGTATACTTCCCCTTTCTCAACATGGAAGGACACATCGAACACACCGCGGTTATGACCATAATCCTTTGTTAAATGCTCAACTTCTAATATAGGCATATGAAAACTCCTTTCCAAACATAATCAATAGAAAAACAAAAAAACCACCTAAAAAAGTTGCTTCAAAACTCAGAACATAATTAGAAGGCTTATTCATTGTTACATGAAAAAAATCTAAGCTAAGAGTTTATGGCGAATAATTTGGTGGTTAGTCAGTATTACTATAATGTATACCTATAATTGAGTGGTTACAATATTAAATATTTGATTATCTGCTTTATTTCTTCCCAAAATATTATAATGATTTGTTTGTCTCTTTGATCGCTACAATGCGTAAACGGGAGGTGTCGATAAACCATTGTCCATCTTGTTCAAGCTGTGGTTTCACTTTTGTTTCAATGGCACAGTAGATTGCCTCTTTATCGGCAACAGTGACGTCGGCGAAGAAATAATCGGAGAAACCGTCGAGCCATTTGCGTACGCCTGTATCTCCTTTAAGTGGAGCTAGCTTATCGAAATGCTGCGCGAACGTAACGCGGAAACCAGTTTGCTCTAGCAGACAGGCATATTCGCCGATGGTCGGAAAATACCACGGACTACGTCCGCCTCCTATTATATAACCACGTGCCTCTAGTTCCTGATGTATTGCGTTAGTTATTAGCGCAACATTACCATTGCCGGCGAATTCAGCTACGAAGCGTCCGCCCTCGCGGAGTGCTAACCAAATAGAATGAGCAGCTGCGGGAGCATCCTTAACCCAATGTAGCGTTGCATTTGAGAAAACAGCGTCAAACGGAACTTCAGTTCGATAATGGCAGGCATCTGCTACTTGAATATTCAGTTCAGCGTACTTCTCTTTCGTGCGCTTCACGATAGCCTCGGACAGTTCGATCCCTAACGTGATTGCTCCTGAAGCTGCGATTTGAGCTGTTAAGTCACCATTTCCACAGCCGACATCTAAAATTCGCTCACCCGGCTGGGGCTGCAGAAGAGATAACGCCTCTACTCCTGGCCTAGTATTATTATTTTGCTTCATATGAAATATTTTCGAGCTCGGATTTGTATTGAAAGGTTCAATAGACATAGATATATACTCCTTCTAATTACAGACTTCACGTATCTATAATAGCAACGATACTAAGGAGCTGTCAAGAAACTGACGAGGATGATGCTCGATAAGCGCTTCGGTTGCAACGGCGTCGGCTAAAGAAAATTAAAAAAACAAGCCTATACTATCAATAGGCTTGTCCAAATTGAAAAACATATTAAAGCTTTGTACTTTTCATGTCCGCATATGTATCATCAGAAATCACTCGACGAGAAGTGACATAAGTTTTTTCATAGTAAGCTTCTGTTAGCATGTTGATCCGTACCTCTTTACTGTAGTACCTCCCCATTTATAAGGAGTTCCAACTACTTCATCTACGGCATGCTGCAAGCTCATTTGGCTGGCAAAACTATTTCCTGCAAACGTAAAGAACATTGCTAGTGCTAATAATGTTGCGGCAAGTTTCTTCAAAAATAAATTCTCCCTTCGCAGTCTGCTTTTTGTAAAACCTCTATTACAAAAAAACGATCATTTTGTTTATGTACTTCTTCTAAGTCTAAAGATTCGATATTTTCCGACGAACTCCTTTAACGAAATTAGAATACTCTCATATATTGTATTATCAACTAAAGCGAGAGATAATATTATCGCCAATGAATGTATAGAACGCCATAATCGGGATTTTCCCTAAAATGGTTGCCAGCAAAAACAATTTAAATGATAGTCCAAATACTCCCGAATAGATATTAATGATAATAGCGGGCATAATTGGAACTATCCGCGCTATGAAAATCGTCCCAAATGTATGCTTCTTAATACTGCGATCAATGCGAGCTAGAGATTGATATTTGTTCAGCATGATTTCACCTTGTTTGAGCAGTAAATAACGAAACATGATATAAATGAGCACAGATGACATTGTAGAAGCTATAACACTCATTGCTATTGCGAGCACGATCCCATACTTTGCCCCCATTATTCCGCTTATTACGCCAAATGGAATGCCAGGAATCGAAGCAAGCAGCGTAATAACTAATAATACGACTAATAAATTTCCATCATTCGTTTCTTTAATCCATTCTATTAATCTATCAGAATTAAGAAATAATAGTATAAATACTGCGATATTAATTAAAATGGCGATCCACTTATAAAATTTCATCTATTTATTCTCTTTCTAGCAAACGTTACTTTTCATTAAATTTATCTCTCACCAATCAGAATGTCAACTTATAGACGTAATTTCATGAAAATGAGCATGAGGAATGTATTTCGAGTATACTTTGCCGAGATAAATTCAAATAAGAGCGAAGTTGGCTATATGTAAATTAGCCAACTTCGCTCTTATCACATTGTGATGCTGTTACTCTTTCTGGCTTATAAATTCATTCGGTACATCATCACCATTAGGATTATTGTTTTTAACTTGGCTAAGTCGCCCATTTCGGTACTCGCCGCCATTAACTTTATTCTGTCTCTGACCATTATTATCAGTTCGTTCATGATCGTTATGAACATAGTTCTTCTCATCTGCCATATCGCACTACTCCCTTCCTGTTACGCATACCATTTAGAATACGCTATCTAGCCTAGATCTATACGGACATCCTTTGTATGTTTAAAATTACCAAATTGGAATTATTATACTTCCCCAATCAACCGTTGTTCGACTTCGTCGGTACACTCGATCCATAGTGAACGTTTGAAATTATATTCAAGCCATTCTAATTTCCCTAGAAAACCATTATCAAATATGTCTTTCCAATTGGCTTCTACAGTTCCATATATACTTTTATAGCCTTCTAAAAATGCTACAAATTTCTCTTTATCAATGGACCCTCTTCATTTTCAGACTAATAAATTGTAGTTTCCGCCATCTCTACAATTGAATGAATCCTGCTGCTTCCCAATCAATAATCGTAGGGCAGTTGTTATCCCACATAATATTTTTGGGATCTAGATCGCTATGACTTATAATACAATCATTTGCCAGAAGCTTTGCTGCATTATTTGCCCGTTCATTCCACTTATCAAGATCCTCAATGATCTCAAGTAACGGATTTCCCATGTACTTCTATCGCTGGAAGTGCTTTAATTGCATAATTTCCGACTGTCGTTTCAACTGCATACATTTTATGTAAGAGTCCACCTGATATCTGTTCCGGCATAACAACTATCACACCTAAATCTAGGGCAGTACACAATTTTTCGAATTGTAAATTATACTGTATTTCGCTCATGTTTTTCTCCTTAAGTCTTTTCAAATTAATGCATATTTCCATTTAAACTCCAGATGTTAAAAGTTTCATCTAACCCCAATGTTCTTGTTTGATGATGATTGTCTTCACTGGCAAGATAGTATTATAAGGATTAGTTAGTCGAGTACGGAGAGTGAAAGAATACTACCGTCTTCTTTGGAGCGTCCATATATGATCGTTATTGGCTCATTCGCGAATGGGACTTTTAATTCGTAGTAATCGATTGTCTCAGAACTAGTTTCGGCTATTTCCTTACTTTCATAGCCAAACTGAATGCCAGCATTTTTCATAAGCTCTAGCATTTGCTCTAAGCTCGCTCCATTGTACTGCTTTCGTAAGTAATTCGTCCATTCGAGTTCATCCCAATCTGGCGCATTGACTTCAACATCCTTCAGTTTCATCAAATCCAATATTTCAACAACCTTTTGCCCATCGGCCTCCTGCATTGCTACAGCAAGCGCTATATAAGCTCTATCAAGCGAAGGAAAATAATTCATTTTATTTTTGGAGGCAAAGAATTCAAAAATATCTTCTGCATTGAGTTTCTCGTTGAACCAGTAAGTATGGAAATCCGTTGGATTGACTTCGCTTGATCTCGGAATTAAGTACTCTCCATTATCGGAAACACGGAACACTTGTTGTACACTGAACCTCGTTGGATATTGGAGAACAAATATATTACTACCATCTCCGCTAACCATCATTTGGACTGATAATGGCTCCCGAGCCTGTTCACTGCCTTGCATAATCGAAGCGAACCCATTCATACTAGAGTAGTAAGTCGTGCCGTCTTTTGCCGTTTCTCGAACAAGCCGGTACAAAAGCTTACTTTCTCGGGTAAAGGGCTGAACATCAATATATGTTGTATACCCATCTACAGTTCGAACTTCTTCCATCACATTCCAAGTGATGTTTGCTGTACCACGTAATTGCTCTGGATTTTGACCGTTTGACAAATCTGGAAGCTGAATATCAATGTGATAATCCCCTGATTGCCACTCGTAAACTGTATACTGCTGCTGTGATAAATGAAAAACTTCAGAAAAATTCGTGAAAAAGGAAACACCTGCAAATCGATTTTTACTCCCCCAATCAAAAGCTGCTAGAAGTTGGCCTGAGGACGCAAAAACCCCTACCGTAATTAACACTGGTACGAGTAGCACGGAAATAAATGTTGATAATCGACTACTAGTGACTTCGTGCAATGGCAACTGCGGGATCTGTTCATTATTCTCCTTCAGCTTGGTAATAAGTATTCCCATCAGCCCTCTAATTAGCATAGTGCCTATTATGGCGAAAGCTACTAGCGGGATCACATATCCAAACGGTGGAGATAATAATTTCGTTAAGCTTATGAACAATGTGCAAAGCAACGCCAATATTGCTAACGGAAGTAATTTTCCGAAAGAACGGCGGAACACTCGTGGTGCTTTGGCGAGTGCTTCACCGAAGGATATATGCTGCAGCACCATCAAGTAAGGCGTGAGTGAGTAAAACATTAATGAAATGATTAAAATAATTGCTATTGGAAAAAACACGATAGCTAGAAAAAACGTTATGACTCCCATCAGCAGATGAAACAGCGACCATGCCAGCATGCTTTTGAAAAACTTACGTCCGCATGCAAGCAATGGAACAGAAATATCTTGCTGTATCGCTGCTTTAAGACCGCCAAGATACATACCGCGGACAAAGCTTTGCATAACGATCATCACTGCACACATTAGAACGGATAGCACTCCCCATGTTGCTGCTCCAAGCTGTAATTGCGTATACGGAACTTTCAAATCTGAGAGTGTCGGCATATATAATGGGATTGTTGCATTAAAGCCGCTTGATTGTACAGCTTGATCTACCGATGTTAATGTTGCTTCGAAATTAGGAAATACAGAAAATCCGAAATAGATACCAAGCATCATCAAAGTTGTAGTTAGCACTTCGAACGCTATGACTAGCACGATCAATCGAAAGTTCGCCATTGGTGCCTCCTTCATTAAGTTGGTTGTTGTGATTCGTCAACTGTATTATCTATTTTGTACTTTTCAAAAAACTGCTCAACAAAGTTAACAACCACTGCTTCATTTGCGAATATGCATTGTAAGTGATCTTCCTCTAAGTCCAAAAGTGCAGTTCCTGTGAACAGGTTAAGTAAAGTCTCATAATGCAGAGGAGATCGTGTTCCAATTAAATTAGAAAGCTGTGCAATTTCAAATCCTAATTGTTCAACCGTTACGTTCATTCCTAACTGCTCAAATATATGATCATATTGCATAGAATTTGTCGGCCGATCGTATTTTTCTGCTGTAAAGTATTGATCGCTATAAGAACGAATGAGATTCGAATAATGTTCAGCTTGAATACTTCCCAGTAAATCTTCATAATAATCTCGTTGCTCACATGCAATGCCGAAGGAACGTGTTTTACTAATCCAGTCCTTATACAGTTGTGAGCTCAATACTTTAGTCATAACTTCTTCTAGCGTTAATTCTTCCTTCAAATATGTACGTGCTAAACTTGTTATTGCTTGAGATAATTCCCAATCCCGTTGAAATATATGTTCGTCCATAATTACCCTCCATAATTTTCCTTTATTGTATAGACGAAAATCATCAGGTATTGTTGCACTCTTATCCTTTGAATTTTATACAATCTCTGTTCATCATGATCGTCATTATGTAATTGCAGTAACAAAAAGACCACCGTTAAAGGTGGTCTTTGATGATTCGACTATCGTTTCTAGAATTCGAAAGTTCTTCAATTATTGATTTTTATTCATTGGTGCCAAGTCTGTTAATTTAGTATTTTTGAGATGTAGCTCCATCTTCATCTCTGCTTCCTTCATTACAGCTTGAATCGAACATTCGTCGCTGTGAAAAAAGTTACATTCAAATAAGGAAGCTGTACCTTCAATCGCGTGAATAATATCTAAAAATGTAATATCGTCTTTATTACGTAGTAATTGATAGCCTCCATTAGCTCCAGAAACCGATTCGATCATTCCGGATTTCACAAGTCGTGTTAATATTTTAGATAAATAAGTTGGCGAAACACCTTGCATTTCAGCCAATTGCTGGACCCCTACAGGCTTAGCTGGAGAAGCGTCAACGAGCAAATGCATCGTGTGTAATGCGTAATTTGTCGCTTTTGTAAATTTCATAAATTCACCTCAATCAAAGACTTATTGTGACCATAATATCCTTAACGTCGCTGAAGTGTCAAGGTAGCCATCTAATTAAACAATGACCTACCTGTCGACATAATACTTAGTGATCAAGCAATAACCAAATAACATCAAAGTGCAATGTTCTTCGTAGCCACATTCTCACAAAACTCTCTATCATGCTCGACAAACAGAATCGTTGGTGCATATTCTAACAGTAATGATTCGATTTGCATACGAGAAATAACATCAATGAAGTTAAGTGGTTCATCCCATACCAGCAAATGAGCCTGTTCGCTAATGCTTTTGGCAATAAGTACTTTCTTCTTCTGCCCTCCGCTAAATGTGGAAATATCCTTCTCAAATTGAAGTCGCGAAAAATCCAACTTTCTTAGCATCGCTTTGAAGATACTCTCATCGATGCCGTTGTCTGCAGCAAAGTTAGATAAATTACCTTTAAGATGAGAGGTATCTTGTGAAACGTACGATATTTTCAACTGATTATCTTTTTTTAAGTTACCTGTATAGTGAATATCCTCACCGCACATAAGTTTGATAATACTTGATTTTCCAGAACCATTAATGCCCGAAAGTGCAATTCGCTCACCTTGCTCAATCGTAAAACTAATATCTGAGCATACCAGCTTCTCATCATAATAAATTGATACGTGATCAAGTTCAGCAAGTCGGTGCTTATGAAAAGTAAGATGCGATAGTTCAAGGTTTTCCGAGTTTTCAATATTTTTAAGCAGTTTGGATTTTTCTTCTATAGCAGAATGCTGTCTTTGCTCAATTGATTTGGAGCGTTTCATCATTTTCGCGGCTTTGTGGCCAACATAGCCTTTATCTAATTTAGAGCCCGAATTTCTTGTGCCGTTTTTCGTTTTCTCCACCTCGTGCGACCAATCGCCCGTTCGTTTCGCTGATTGGGATAAGCGGTTAATATCTCTTCTAAGCTTTTCATTTTCTGCGAGCTCGAAGTTATCTTGTCTCGACTTATTTTCCCACCAGCTTGAGAAATTACCTTTTTGAATTTCGATATTTGTTTTATTGACCGA
>DXHF01000407.1 GCA_019113605.1 Candidatus Paenibacillus intestinavium | reverse complement strand
ATAACGATGGAAATAATACTATGAAGACCGTGCCAACGTCTCGTTAAAAAATTAGGCATATTCATAATCGCTCCCGTGCTTAGGTTTGCTTAGAAATGTACTTTCTAAGTGGAAAAGCCGCGTCCAATATCCCTAATATACTGAAAAACGGTATTAGGATAACAGGAATTGCTATTAAAACCGGAATGATTTTTGGCCAATCTCGATTATGTGCGAGATAGAAGAAAAAACCAACCGCTTGAATAGAAAACAGGAAACTTAATGTTGGCACAAGACTTGCAAGTGCTACCGTTAGAAATGATGTATCTAGCGGATTGACCATCATCTGTAGAATATAGACAAGCAAGTAAAGAAATAATATCGAACGGGGTAAGCGCCAATCCTTAGCCGCTGGAAATGCAGGCACAACGATACCCTCAATCGTCGCTAATTTACGAGCAACATAATGAGAACATATGACAATGCCGAACGAAATAAGTAGAATGACGAACGGGATCATATCTAAAAACATTTTCACAAAACCTTCTAACACTTCAGCATTCCAGTTCAGCGGTAACAATGCTTGCATAGTCACATTATTTATCGATGCGATCAATGTAGTACGAATATCACTTAACATAGAAATACCGATCACATTTTCAATCACCAATAGTTCCAGCATAAGAAGAACTAGCATTATCCCCGTCATTTTCGGGATAATTGTTATTGAAGGTGTTCCAGCTCTGTACAAATGGCCCATGTAAATGCTCGGAATTAATGCTAATATACTTGTACTTAGAAAAATAAATGGATCTATAATGACAGATCCAACGACAAGAATTACAAGTACATGTACAACAAATGACTTTTTGTCCAATTGCGTATAAAGAAGCGTATAAGGAACCAAGCTAAACAATAGTGTTAACACATTAAGACCCGGTACTACAATGAACAAAGACATCGCAAGTGCCATTAAGCTCCATAGTATCGGTTTTATACCTGTTTTCAAACCATTCACCTCAAGACGTAGAATCATTGTTTGTAAGTTACACTAAACATCATTATATCATAAATCATATCCTGTAGTATTGATCTAGATGACTGTCTTCATTCGGTAAATTGTTACTCCGATACAAAAATCACACTTAAATAATTATCACAATAATCCTGCAGCTAGAATTTTATTGCATTTTCTTCAGTAGATGGACTATGATTCATCTTAGTTCTAAAAATTAGGAAGTGATATGATAATGAAAAAACAATTTCTTATTGTAGGTTTAGGTCGTTTTGGTAGTAGTCTAGCACGAACATTAGTTGCTAATGGACATGAAGTATTAGCCGTTGATAGGGATGCAGAATTAGTGCAAGATGTCACACCCTATGTAACACATGCCATTCAAGCTGATTGTACAGATGAAGCCGTACTCAAAGAATTAGGTGCGAGTAATTTCACCCATGCGATAGTCGCTATTGGAGATGACCTTCAATCAAGCATTCTAACTACTTTAATGCTTAAAGAATTGAAAATACCGCACGTTATCGCCAAAGCCCGTGATGAGATGCATGGAAAGGTATTGCGCAAAATTGGTGCAGACAAAATCATTTATCCAGAACGAGATATGGCAATGAGATTAGCGAATCAGCTTAGTTCGAATAGCATTATTGATTATATTGAGCTTTCTGATGAATATAATATCGTCGAAATGCTCGCTTCACCTGCCATGCATGGATTGTCTTTGCAAAAGCTTAATATTCGTGCCCGCTTCGGCTGTACCATTCTTGCAATCAAAACAAATGATCGAATGAATGTTGCCCCAAGTGCTGAAGATAAGATCGAAGCAGGGAATTTGTTATTACTAATCGGCTCTCTCGAGCAAATTAGACAGTTGGAGACACATTATGATCGAAAACGCTAACTCCCCATCTCAACAAAAGCAAAGTAAACTTGCCAATAGGGTTAGAATATTACGTTATCAGCCTAGTCCGCCACAATTTATCGTACTGGCGTTCTTGATGCTTATTACTATAGGTACTTTGCTATTGATGATGCCTGTGTCATCGCATAATGGGTATTCTATTGGTTTCATTAATGCCTTTTTCACAGCAGTTTCAGCAGTTTGTGTGAATGGGCTTAGTGTGCTCGATGCTGGTACTGAATTCTCTATTGTTGGACAAAGTATCCTCATGTTGTTAATTCAAGTCGGAGGACTCGGATTCATGACAATTAGCGTTATTATTGCGATTCTTTTGGGCAAGCGGATTGGATTGAAGGAACGACTTCTCATTCAACAAACAACTCAGTCAACAACTTCACAAGGTCTTGTTCGCTTAAGCATTTACATATTTATTATTGTGTTTGCCTTTGAATCCATCGCTACGCTCATTCTGACATTTCACTGGGAAGCTTCTATGGGCTGGAAAATGGCATTTTTCTATGCGCTATTCCACTCTGTCTCTGCCTTCAACAACGCAGGGTTCGCACTTTGGCCAGAAGGATTAGTTGCTTATGTTGGAGATCCTGTTGTCAATTTTGTCATTATTACATTATTCGTAGCCGGAGGATTAGGCTATATCGTTATTGTAGAACTATTCAAAAAACGGAAGTGGAGTAAGTTTTCGTTACATACCAAAATTGTTCTCTCGTCCTCACTAATTATTACTATCGTTGGATTCTCGATCTTATTACTACTTGAATCAATGAATCCCGCTACATTCGGTACGTTGAGCTGGGGAGATCGAATTCAAGCTTCATTGTTTCAAAGTCTAGTACCGCGAAGTGTAGGATTCAACACACTTGAAATTACCCATATGCTTACAGCTTCACAATTTCTAATTATTATCTATATGTTCATTGGTGCGGCTTCTGGCGGTACTGGTGGTGGTGTGAAAATTAATACCATTGTTGTGCTTATACTAGCTACGATTACAACATTCCGTGGTGGCGGGCAGATTCATGCCTTTAAGCGTAGAATCCCTCAAGAAACTGTGCTGCGTGCGCTTGCCGTTGTTATGAGCTCACTGGCATGTGTACTCATCATCGCACTTGTATTAACAATTACAGAGGACATGCTTGAGGATCATTTCTTAGAAGTATTATTCGAAGCTACTTCTGCATTCAGTACGACTGGCTTATCTATGGGACTGACCAAAGATCTTTCGACACTTGGTAAAATTATTATTAGCTTCACAATGTTCATCGGGCGACTCGGACCATTAACTCTTGCTTACGCTCTTGCAAAGCGCAAACAACAATCTCGTCTTGGCTACCCAGAGGATAATATATTGATCGGTTAATAAATAAGGCTTATGCGGCTATGCTCTCCTGTATGAGATCATAACGACATAAGCCTTTAATATTAGACTCTGTTAAAGTTTAATGCTGATATAAGATAAAAAATTAGAATTTCCATATTGGAGGCTCTAATCTGCGATAATATCTCCTTCCAACGAATCAACAAATTGTTTTGCTTCAAGAAGTGACATCCCAGTTTCTTCTCTTACATATTTTACTGTTTTAATATTGCCTACTGTCTCTAATTTTTTCTTTGCGTTGGCAATCCATTCATCCTTGTTTTCGTTCATTCTTAGTTTCCTGTTCTGCTTCTCTAGAAACTGGATTTTCTTATATTGACCAATAATAATAAATAAAAATACAATGTTAAGAATAATGAAACTTATCAAAAGTAAATCCATTTTCTATTCAAACCTCCTTGATAAATTCATTATCCTCTCATAGTTATCACTAACTATAGCAGAGCC
>DXHF01000406.1 GCA_019113605.1 Candidatus Paenibacillus intestinavium | reverse complement strand
CATCTCGAACACGACCGTTAAGCCTTTCAGCGCCGATGGTACTTGGACCGCAGGGTCCTGGGAGAGTAGGACGTCGCCAAGCACGGATGAGTCTACTGCATACGCAGTAGGCTTTTTTGTTGTTTTCTAACGGGTACTGGCGTACCCCATTCGTACGTATCGCTATTATACAATTCTAGTTAAACAAAAAGAGCACTCCATATAATATGAAGCGCTCTTTTTGTTTAACCAGCTTATGTTATTTAACTTGGAACTATAGGGTAATATATTAAGCCAATAAACGATATTCGGATGGAGTCATACCTGTTAACTTTTTGAACACTTGTGTAAAATATTTAGAATCCTGGTAGCCAACAAGAGGTGCTAGTTGATATACTTTAACCTCAGTATTTGACAATATATATTTAGCCTTTTCAATGCGACAGTGGGTAACGTATTCCAGAAATGTTGAGCCTGATACTTGCTTGAATATAGTACAAAAGTGACTAGCGCTAAGTCCAACAAACTCAGATACTTCGTCTATGCCGATATCATTATGATAGTGATTATCTATATAGGATTTGGCTTTTCCAATAAGAGCTGATCCGTCATCGCTCGATTGATGCTGAAGATTTGTTGTAATCCAGCTACTAAATGCTTCCTTTAATATATCGATCGCTTGTTCAAGTGTAGTGGATTCCATAAGGTTTTGAATTAAATAATCGACAGAGCTATCAATAATTAAATTCATATGTTCAAATTCACGACGTGAAATAACGGTAATTTCAACAATATAACGGATGAGGGAATCTTTTGTTAAGCCACCCGTTTCTAATTCTACCTTCAAAATATCTAGTAGCTGTAAAATTCGAAATAGCTCTAAAGTACGAATGCTTTGAATTAATTCCTTTTCAATCCATTTAGGATATTTCCACAATGAAGAAGAGTTATCATTTTGTATTAGTTGTTTCGAATCAATAAATACATGATCTAGACCAGAATAAAAACGTTGATGCAAGGCATCATATGCGCTTTGATATGCAGTGTGCAGTTGTTCAATTCCTTGTACTTGTTTACTGATTCCAACAGAACAAGAAAGTTTAGAGTATTGCTTAATTAGCTGGACAATTTCTTCACCCATTTTACGCTTTTGTATATCCGTTACATTTTCAAAGATAATGATCCATTCGCCACTATGAAAAGGAAATGCAGCTAATCCTTCATTATTTTTTGACCATTCTTCTAATATGTTACGAACAGCAAAAAACCAAAGTCTTTTTTCATCCTCAGACCATTGCTTATTCATTGTTGAGAAATGATCTAATTGAACAACATTAATATAATAAGGTTTTCTTAAAGTATTATCCTCCAACCATTTCATATGCTGTAATGGTCTTTGATTTCCTTCGATCAGTTCAGCAAACATTCTCTCTCTGGCAAGTAAAGAGAGTGCTTGTACGGAATCAAGTAATTGCTCACTTTGTTGCTTGGCTTTGCGATTTCCTTCCAATTTAACAATTGATTTTTCAAGCATACTAGTAAGTTCATCATGATCAATTGGCTTTAGCAAATAACCGGTTGCTCCATGACCAAGTGATTCTCTCGCATATTCAAACTCACTATATCCACTAATGACTATAAAAATTAATTGAGGATTAATATGCATGACTTCAGACATTAGCGTGATGCCATTAATAGACGGCATACGTATATCGCTAATAATAATGTCGGGTCGATGGTCATGAAAAAGCTGCAGTGCTTCTTCACCATTTTTGGCCTTCATAACTTTAGTAATATTAAGTTCATCCCAAGGGATAGCAAATTCAAGACTCCTCAATATAATTGGTTCATCATCGACAAGAAGTACTGTATATTTAGTGCGCTCCAGTAGACTCCCCTCCATAGCTGTTAATCAGCTGAAAATAAGATTGTGAGGCCTGATCTAATTGCTGTAAGGCCTCTTCACTCGTTATTTCTAATTTGAATAAACTATCAGTTATCGTCCAAAATTCCTTCCTAACCTCAGGAGGCAAAATATTATCATAAGCAAGAAAAATTTGTTGGCTCTGTTCTAATAGTTCAACAACTTGAGCAAATACGGGACCTGTTTGACTAACATCAAATGGAATATCCATTGATGGTAACCGTGCTGCTTCATATACAATTTTCAGTTGAACTTCTTCCGTATAAAAGGCTTTAAGCAGCTCTAATGCAGCAGTTCTTTGTAATCCTGTTAGATTGGCGGATAATCCAATTCCAATAGTATACCCGCCTGCTATTGATTGCTCCTCATCTTTCTCCAACGTAGGAAAAGCAATGACTCCAATATTATCTTGAAAATCAACCAGGCCTTTAGGAGATTGAAATAAAGTAATATCCCAATTGCCGTTAAGATACATAGCAGCTTTACCTTCATTAAACAAATGAATAGCATCTGCTGAAAAAATATCAGAATAATTGTCGTTGAATGTATTTGTTGATATCCAATGCTGAAGTTGATCAAATGCTTTAACATAATTTCCATTATTAAAGGAGGCTTGGCCACTAGCAATTTGCTCAATTAATTGTGGTCCTGCATAACGATCCATTAAATAATGGGCATATACACCACCTGGCCAAAGCTCCTTATTGCCAAATGTAAAGGGAATATAGTTATTCCTATTTAAAATATCAATGGCGGTATTTAATTCATCAATTGTAGTTGGAGGTGTAATTTCTAGTTTTTTGAATATCTCTTTATTATAAAATAATGGCTGCGCATGTCCTTCAAATGGAAGACCAAATACTTGATCGTTGTAGGTCCAATGGGATAAATCAATAAAATCTAATTCATTTTCAGCAATAAAGTCATTTAAGTTCAATAAACGATTTGCTCTTACATAGGGATCTAGCTCTGCACCGCCAAATAAGACAAACATATCAGGAGGTGTTCCTGTAATCATCTCACTTCGTAATTTTTGTTCTCGATGATACGTTTGATCAAGACCTTCAAAGTTAACTTTAATATTAGGGTGTGTCTCTTCAAATTTTTCCACTACATCTCGAAAAATATTAAGCATCGGAAGATCATGCTCTAGCGTCCATACATGTCGAAATGAAATGGTGGTTTTTTCTGTCTCCGTTATATTTGAACTATCATTAACTTTTGGAATGCTATAAACGATTGTTGTAGCTAATAAAATGACATATAAAATAATCCAATGCATGTTTTTGAGCTTACGCATATGTATCCCTCTCATTTGGAAATTTTTTGTAATCCAATTTCATTAAGGAATGATTTTTGGAACACGAATTCGAACTATTGAGCCAAAGCCAGGAGTGGAACAAATCATCATTCCAAATGGACTACCAAATCGAATACGAACTCGTTCATGAACATTGCGCAAGCCAACACTGCTATCTTTATATTTATTCATTGAAGCGGCTTCTTTAA
>DXHF01000405.1 GCA_019113605.1 Candidatus Paenibacillus intestinavium | reverse complement strand
TGTGTCTAGCTATGAGTCAAAGCTAGGAACGTTGACAACTAATAGTTTTGGCAATGTAGCTTATAAAGCCAAGAAGAGTATTACTATTAATAATCAAAAACTTGATTTGACGATGACAGATTACAAGATGTATCGTGATGATAAATATGGTTACATTAATATGGCTCTAATAATGACTAATAAATCATCTATTTCTCAAAACTTAGAAGGTGTAAGTTATCAAATGGTTGCAGGTGGTTCTAAAGTATACTCAGTTGATCCTGTATACACTGAAGTAACGTTAAAAGCCAATGAAACAATAGAATTAATAGTTACTGCAACGGTTCCGATTGAAGACTTGAAGAAACCATTAGAGCTACAAGCTTATTATAGTAAGGAAACGACTGTTGTGCCGTTAATTACGATTAATTTGCCAACATTGCAAGATACCGTTGCACTTACGATTGATAAATCGCGTTTAATATCTATTAACGGTAATGAGATTCAATTTAACGCTAATAAAAGTAGTGTTGCAACCAATGAAAATCGTACAGAATTTAAGACTACTATGACGTTGTTGAACAAAGGATCTGCACAATTTGAAGTGAATAATATTTATTATTATGTGAAGACCAAAGAGGGATACTTATATCCGCTCACTATTGCTGCAGATTCTAAAGTAACGTTACTACCAGGCATTAAGAAGGATGTTGAAATATCAGGACAAATACCTAATGCAGGAGTACTTTCAACTAGTCAACTAGTTATTTTCTATGAGAATGAAACTTCGAAAGCAAAAAGCTTCTTAGGCAATTTCAAAATTGTGCTGAAAGGCGATGAAGTACCTGATTCATCTAATGAAGGATCTAAAAAGGTTACTTATAGTGGTTTGACGATCGAGCAAGTATCGTTGCAGCGTACGCCTAACGATATGAATGACCTATTAATTGCTGAATATCTTGTTACGAATACAAGCAAAGCAGCTAGAGGCAAGTTAGATATGGCTGGTCAATTCATTCTCGATGGTGTGAAATTGAAAGAAACGGCAACAACATTTTTGGATATGGATGGATTATTAGCTATTGCGCCAGGGGCAAGCTATCGTGTATTAGCTTATACGAAAATTCCTTACACGCAAGATGTCAAAACATACAAATTTGGCATGACTGATATTACAGATCCAGAAGATAAAAAACAAATTCATACATTTGCTGAAAGCATTTTGCAAAATGCTAAATTACTAGGCGTTAATCAATCGTATTCTATTGCAACGGTAGGTCAACGTGCAACTGTGGACGTTATTAGCTCGCAATTGTATGAAGGTGTAGGAAGCAACCTTTTGTATACACAAGTAGAATATACAAACAATGAGAAGCGTGCAGTAGCTCCAGGTTCACTTACAGGATATCTATCTAATGCTAAGGGAGATATTATTGATTTATCATTTGCGGAGTCCAAAGATAAGCTTCTGCCAGGTGCAACAATGACTTTGTCAGCTTGGTCCGTTATTCCGAAAAACTTTGAGGATAAGAAAGTAGAAATTCACTTTGGTGAGGCAATAACTTTAGGTGAAGATAGTGCCGTCGCAATGTTAAGCCCTGTCTATACTGCTCATACATTCAAACCAAGCGTTGTGAAGGATAGCTTTACTGATCTTTCATTAATGAACTATTTAATTGATCTTGAATATTTCACCGTATTATATGGTTCATCGGATGAATTCGAACTGGATACATTAGAAATGTATTTTGATTATAGTATGAAGCTGAATGAAAATGTTACGAGTTATCCGAAAGAGCATCAATTATTAGTTGAGTTTGAAGATTCAACTGCACCGAAAATTGTATTCTCTAAACTGTTCACATTAGGTGGCGGGGATAAAGATGAGAATAAGTTTGTTCTCGATAATGGCAGAGAAGTTAAGTTGAGCTTTACAAGTAAATTAGTTACGAACAAAAACATTAAAGAATACAATGTTAATGTGTATGATGTAGTTGATGGATATAAACATAAAATTGCATCTAAAACATTAATATTGAATTAATGTAGCCATTAGTTGAATTGGTGAAAAGACTAGTCATAACTCTCTTAATCTAGTATCTTATTTATAGAGTACTTGTTAAGAAAGGAATGAATAGGATGAGTAAGTTGAAATGGTTAGGTGCATCAGCAATTCTTGCTGTTGGTATCATTGGCGGCTCATTAATTGGAAATGCATTATCTGTTGGCACTAGCTCAGTAACTCCTGGGACTGTAACAGATCCAGTCGTTACGAAAAGCTATGTAGATGAGCAAATCGCTAAAATATCTGGAGATGGCTCGACAGGCGGGGCAACAGCTACATTAGAAGTGGTTACTGTTCCTGCTGATCGCATCCTAATGGTTAATGCAGGAAGTGAAATCGTTATTCGTACTGGTAAAGCTGTAGCTTACAGCTCTGATAGTAATGGGATATCTGATGTTACTGCAGGTGTTGATATTAAGAGCGGTGTAGCTGTTCCAACAAACCATGAAATATGGTTCCCACGGGATGGACGCGGTATTCAAGCGGCAACAGGTACAACGGGCTCGTTAACGGTCCTTGTTAAAGGCTCTTATTATTTGCAATAATGAGGTACAATCATTATAAAACCTTATCTTACTTCTGTGAGATAAGGTTTTTTGATGTATTTCCTTCCAAATCTAACTTATTGGAAGCAACGGAGTAAAAATAAGGGATGTTTAGCAATGTTTCATTAGTGTAGCGATTGGCTAACCACGACATAATATGAAAGTAATTATTTTATAATATGGAGGGTTTCCAATGGCAAAACGTAGTTGTATAGTACCAGAATGCAAAGCAGCTTTGAATGCAATGAAGTATGAAATAGCGGCAGAACTAGGTATAGTAGGTACTGCGCATGGTGATTTCAACTCGGAATTTGCTGATGAGCTTGGCAGTGGATCGCAAAGTGCAGGTGCAATTGATTGGTCATCGATGTCGACAAGAAATGTGGGGTATATTGGTGGTTCAATTACGAAGCGTTTGATCCAACAAGCGGAACAAGTACTCGGATCGCGCTAAGCAAACTCGCTACGGAATTTACAGTTAGAAAAATCTACTTGCATTGACATAAAGGCTAATTTTCTGTATTATTTTATTTTAGAAGTGTTGTATTACAACCTTTTCCTATAGGAAAAGGTTCATTTTTTTGTGTATTAGGTACATTCTTATATATTCATATATTTAGTACATGGGAGGTTGATACGGATGTCGATAAAAGGACGCCATTTATTCACATCAGAATCAGTAACGGAAGGTCATCCAGATAAGATTTGTGACCAAATTTCTGATGCGGTTTTAGATGCATTTTTGGAAGCTGACCCTAATGCGCGTGTTGCATGTGAGGTTGCAGTTGCTACAGGTTTAGTGCTTGTTATAGGGGAAATTAGTAGTAGTGCAGACTTTATTGATATTTCATCTATTGCTCGCCGTACGATTAAGGACATTGGTTATACACGTGCAAAGTATGGCTTTGACTCCGCGACAAGTGCAGTATTGGTTTCTCTTAATGAACAGTCTGCTGACATTGCTCAAGGGGTTAATGCAGCCCTTGAATCTCGTGATGGAAAAGATGTTAAGCAAGAGAATGAAGATATTGGTGCCGGTGACCAAGGTTTAATGTTTGGTTTTGCGACGAATGAAACGCCAGAGCTTATGCCATTACCTATCGCGTTATCACACCGTATCGCTCGTCGTTTGGCTGAAGTACGTAAAAATGGTACATTGGATTACCTTCGCCCAGATGGTAAAACTCAAGTAACGATTGAGTACGAAGATGGTAAACCATTGCGTGTAGATACAATCGTTGTTTCTACGCAGCACGCTGAAGAAGTGACGCTTGAGCAGATTCAAACGGATATTATGGAGCATGTTATTAAGCCAGTTGTTGCACCGGAATGGCTTGATGCAGAAACAAAATACTTCATTAATCCAACTGGTCGTTTTGTAATCGGTGGACCTCAAGGTGATGCTGGTCTTA
>DXHF01000404.1 GCA_019113605.1 Candidatus Paenibacillus intestinavium | reverse complement strand
TGATGTCAATGATGATTGTGATGCTACCTCGTGCACAAGTATCGGCTGCTCGTATTAATGTAGTATTAGATATAGAGCCAACGATTACAGATCATAACGCCCAAGCGGTGAATACTAAGCAAGCATTAGGTATAGTTAGCTTTAATAATGTTTCATTTACATATCCGGGGGCTGAAAAACCAGCTATTTCGAATATTAACTTTGAATGTAGACCTGGAGAAGTAACGGCAATTATAGGTGGAACGGGTTCAGGTAAATCGACGATTATTAACCTCATTGAGCGTTTCTTTGATTGTAATGAAGGCTCCATTGACTTTTCAGGCGTTAACGTGAAAAATTGGTCAATTGAACAATTAAGAGGGAATATGTCACTCGTACCACAAAAAACGACCATTTTTAGTGGAACTATTGCTGAAAATATTCGTCAAGGAAAGCAAGATGCCACCGATGAGGAGCTTCGCGAAGCGGCAACGATTGCTCAAGCGATTGGCTTTATTGAGAAAATGGAGCAAGGTTTTGATACGGTATTAGCTCAAGGTGGAACGAATATATCGGGAGGACAGAAGCAACGTCTATCGATTGCTCGTGCACTTGTTCGACGCCCTAGTCTATATCTGTTCGATGATAGCTTCTCAGCGTTAGATTATAAGACAGATTCAACGCTTAGAGAAGCGCTCAAGGATCAAGTATCTGATGCAGCAATGATCATCGTTGCACAACGTATTAGTACGGTTATGACCGCCGATCAAATTATTGTGCTCGATGAAGGCGAGCTTGTTGGCAAAGGAACTCATGCGGAGCTGTTAGAGTCATCAGACGTCTATCGTGAGATTGTGCAATCCCAGTTAACAGAGGAGGAGAGCGCATGAGTAAGAGCGAAAGAGCAACTCACACAAGTAGTAAACATAGTGCGGGCAGACCTCCAGGCGGTCCAGGTGGGGGCCCTCCGGGCATGATGATGCCGGGAGCAAAAGCCAAAAACTTCAAAGGTACATTCAAGAGATTAATACAATATTTGAAGCCGTATCAAGTACGATTGTTTATTGTATTTCTAACGGCGATCTTAAGCACCATCTTTTCTATTGTAAGTCCTAAAATATTAGGTGAAGCTACCAATGTTATATTTGAAGGTTGGTTTGCCAAAATACAGGGCGCTGTAGATGCTGGAATTGATTTTAAGCAGATTACTTTTCTCCTTGCGATACTAGCCCTTTTATACGTAGTTAGTGCGGTATTTGGGTTTGTCCAGCAGTTTCTCATGGCAAAAGTAGCACAGCGTGTCGTCTATCAGCTGCGAGAAGATGTGAATCATAAATTAGGTAGATTACCACTTAAGTTTTTTGATTCTCGTTCCAATGGAGATATTCTTAGCCGAGTTGTCAATGATGTAGATAATGTGGCAAACACTTTGCAACAGAGCTTAACGCAAATGATTACATCAGTTGTAACCATTATCGGTATTATTATAATGATGCTAACGATTAGCCCGTTATTGACGCTAATTGTCATTCTTACATTACCGCTAAGCTTTATAGTTATTGCCTTAATCGCAAAGAAATCACAACGTCATTTCAAAAATCAACAAAATGAATTAGGCGAATTGAATGGTCATGTAGAAGAAATGTATACTGGTCATATTATTGTGAAAGCATTTGGTCGTGAGCAGGAATCGATTCAGCACTTTGAAGAAATGAACGATAAGCTTTATCAATCTAGCTGGCGCGCCCAGTTTATGTCCGGAATTATGATGCCACTTATGGGCTTCATCGGTAATATCGGCTATGTACTTATTTGTGTGGTCGGTGGTATTCAAGTAACACAAAACAAAATTAACGTCGGCGGCATACTAGCGTTCATTCAATATGCTAGACAATTTACAATGCCAATTACACAGACGGCTAATATTGCGAACATTATTCAATCGACGATTGCCTCCGCAGAGCGAGTATTCGAATTACTGGATGAGGTAGAAGAACAAAAAGATGTGAACACTAATGTGAAAATTGAAAATCCACAGGGTAATGTATCATTCCAACATGTGAAGTTTGGCTATAAGGATGATGCCGTACTGATGGAAGATTTGAATCTTGATGTGAAAAGTGGTCAGATGATTGCGATTGTTGGACCGACAGGTGCTGGGAAAACAACACTCGTTAATCTATTGATGCGCTTCTACAATATTCAAGCTGGTGCAATTACGATTGATGGTAAGTCGATTGATCAATTGGAGCGTTCATACGTCCGTTCATTGTTCGGGATGGTGCTGCAAGACACATGGTTATTTAACGGTACGATTCGCGATAATATTGCTTATGGTCGTGCTGGTGCTACAGAAGCAGAAATTATTGCAGCGGCAAAAGCAGCTCATGCGGATCACTTTATTCGTACACTTCCCGACGGCTACGATACAGTATTGAATGAAGAAGCGTCTAATATTTCCTCAGGTCAGAAGCAATTACTTACGATCGCTAGAGCTATTCTTGCGGACCCATCAATGCTTATTCTTGATGAAGCAACAAGTAGTGTTGATACACGTACAGAACTCCATATTCAGCAGGCGATGAACAACTTGATGGAAGGTAGAACGAGCTTCGTAATTGCGCATCGTCTATCGACAATTAAAGATGCTGATCTTATACTAGTAATGAATCAAGGTTCGGTAATCGAGCAAGGCACTCATGATCAATTACTAGCTAATGGTGGATTCTATGCGGAGCTATACATGAGTCAATTTGCAAACGGTGGTTCAGGCGAAGTAGAACTTGATTAAGTTCTTCTCTTGTGATCACGAACTTACATGATAGATTGGAGCATAAGCACATATGTATGAGATTGAAATGGATCTGGTAGCAGATTGGATCAGTATTGTGAAGGAAGTATTTCGTGGTGGTGGAATTGTTCTTGAGGATGGCTTGACTACAGAGGACGTTGCACAAATCTATTTTTTACAGAGTTTACCGGAAGAAGAGGCTAACGCTCTAGCCCAGGAAACGTTGCAAAAGCTGCAAGATATGGAGCAAGTGATCCAGACTCATTTGGAAACGACGATTATACCTGATATTCGTCAGCGTACTAGTTATGAAGGGAATCAATTTCATTTCAGCTGGATATTTGATCAAGGGGAGCATATCGTTGAAACCCATTCAGAATATCGTATTCCATTAGCATAGTCATACGACTAAATATAGGTGAGCAACGGTATAGCTCACCTATGATAGATGCCCTTGTCGGTAGGAGGTGAATTCCTACTGACAAGGGCATTTTCATCTGTATCGTTAACGGACAATTGGCGTACTTAACGGTCCCGTTGAATGATATAATTCGATAAGTGCCGCAAAAATGCTGTGCGGCGCGGCATCGTTTTCAACGCTTCCATAGCAAGACAGTAGTGTTGCCACATCTCTTTCTTGGCTTCTTCCGGACCCAAAATAGTTACGAAAGTCGAAGTATCGTTCCGGGCATCCTGACCTACAGATTTTCCGAGCAAGTGCACGTCTCCTTCCAGATCAAGTAAATCATCCTGAATCTGAAAGGCGATACCCAGATGATAAGCAAATGCTTTTAAGTTCTTAATTTCCTGTTCATTAACCTTCGCGAGAATGGCTGGCATAACTAATGCAGCTTCAAAGACGATTCCGGTCTTGTAAAAACAGATCGTATTCAATTGCTCTATTGTCATCGTTTCTCCTTTGGAGCTCAAATCCATCGCCTGACCCATGCACAAATCTTCTGCCGTTTGAGACGAATATTGGATTAGGGCAAGCACAGCTTTAGAGTCGAATTGGTCAAGCGAGGTTTGTTCCTGAATTGACTTTTGAATCAAATAGAGACCGGTTAATTCTGCAGTAGCGCTATTATAAACCCGATGCAGCGTAGAGCGCCCTCTTCGAATAGACGCATTATCCTGTGATGGCAAATCATCGAAGATAAGGGATGCGGTATGCATATACTCCAATGAGCGCAATAAAGGTACGATGGATGCCGGTTGTAGTCCATATTCTTGTACGCCCATGACCCAGGTTAATATAGGACGCAGACGCTTGGCATCTCCTGCTAGACTGTAGTTTGCCGCATCGATCAGAGTTTCTTTCATCGGTGGAATCCCATCAGCTTTAACGATTTGCAGGATGCTGTTAATCTGCTCGCGGGATGTTTTGATGGTCTGTGTAAATTCTTCTTTTAACTTTCTTTCATTTTTAAAATTTGCGATCAATTGGTCTCGAAGCAGTTTGTCGAAAAAATCTACATCATCCGCTTTTTCAACCAACCGCTGGACGAGTCGATTGAACGTTGGATTCGCAAAAGCAAATATGTCCATAATAAAGTTATACTTCTCAGTGCCGACTCTTGCTTTACAACGCTTTAGACCGTTAATGGCACGACTAACAATTATTTCACGATTTTGGGGATCGGAATGATAAACCTTATGGATTAAATGGTAAATGACTGTCCAATATAATTCAAATGGATTGATTAGATCCGAACGCTGATCACGGTACTTTAAATAGTAGGTGTATGGTGTTACCGCACCATCTTTCATATCGTCAAACATATCAGTAAAATCGTCAGCCAACTGGTTATAGATGCCATAAAAGAAGGTTCGATCCTCAAATTCCTCATCTAGAGGAGCACGAATGACAGACCTAGCAATCAATCGGGATGAAGCTGATTTTAATATAATAGGAATATAAATTTCTTCATTCGTGTAAGTAGCAACAGACAAGTCCTTTGCACGGTCCAGCTCTTGAGAGTGAAAAAAAACATAGGTCTGCTCGAAAAACTGAAGCTGCGTCTCCCGTTGATGATGCTTTATATACTCAAAAGCTTCCTTCAGCTCTTCGTGTATATAGAGCATCATTGCCTTGTTCTCTCCAGTCCAATCACCAACTTGCGGTACCGCTCCCGTAGAAAGCGCAGTTCGTATAATGGTGGAATATTGTGTTTTCTCTTGAAGCGTTAAGACTTGCGCGTCCAGAAGATCGTCAATGAACGGATAGGTAAGACCATAAGAATAGCCGAGCCTGATCGCTTCACTAAGTCTACGGGCACGTTCCTCAGGTGATTGTTCCTCATTCATCTCTTCAATTGCATGTAGGACCACACCTAAAATAATTTTAATCAGCTTGCGCTGGGCATGTTCAGCATTCATACCTTCAGGAATATGAGCTGCTACGTCCTTAAGCTTACCGATCACCCAGATCACAGTTGTCTCAACGTTTTCCTTCTGTGCCCACCGATACAGATCGACTAAACTAAAAAATTCCGACTGTTCATCCTGCTTGTTTTCGATAGAACTAATCAAGCGATGTTTAACGTCAGCAGCAACATGCTTAATTTTGGCATGAGTATCGGGCGAATCCATCGCTTTGCCCAGATCTCTCATGAAAATATAGGAGATGCTTCTATCTAAGTAAGCATCCAATTTCCCAGTATGTTTCAGCCATCGAATATAACTATTATAATCCGAAGTATTCGATTTTCTCTTTCCTCGCGACATAAAAGAGAGCCATGATCCACGCTGAGTATGATTTTTCTTCCACAGTTGGATGTCGTCGGTCAGTGCAGAAATATATGTTTTTCCTTTAACCTGCTTATTAAGAGACGAAAAATAGTGCATGGCCTTTTGTTCAGCCAATCGATAACTGGTATCATTATCAAAGATCAATTCTTTATTCATTTGGTGTATACCTCAACTTTTTCGAATTGATTTTATACTCTTAAATACGGGATAATATTTATTAGGTTGCAAGTATGTTGACTAATTTCCGCATTAGAACGTTAACAAAAAATCCCAGACCTAGTGCGGTTGGGATTAATCTTAGTAGAGGCGCATGTACTCTGTACGTACGCTATGCAATTATATGAACTACATTTAAAATGAAAGTATGCTTTATGAACTACATTCAAAATGAAAGTTCATAAAGCGGGCTTTCAGAACCAAGAAGATGAAGCGCTACTTGAGGGAGGAGGAAACGCAAGTGTACGTAATTGGTACATGCGTACCGGACTTCCCAAGTTCGCTTCATATTCGACGACGACTATACTACGGTAGCCAATCATCGTTATCAAAGTCCGCGTTTTGAACTACCTCTACAGTAAGAGTTACTGGACAATGATCACTGCCAAGTATGTGATCCTCAATCGTTGATTCAATAATATGATCTTTTAACTGCGAAGAGACAAGGAAATAGTCAATTCTCCATCCGATATTACGTTCACGAACTTTCGGCATAAAGGACCACCATGAAAATTTATCTTCGACGAATGGATATTGATGCCGGAAAGTATCTGTGAAGCCATCTCGCAGTAAACTGCTCATACAAGCACGTTCTTCAAAGGTGAAACCAGAATTACCGAGATTCGCCTTCGCATTTTTCACGTCATGATCAAGATGTGCAACATTGAGATCACCGCAAATAATAACAGCTTTATGGGCAGCTAGCTTCGTCACATAATCTTTGAACCGTTGCTCCCACTCTAGGCGATAAGGCAAGCGAGAGAGGTCGCGTTTCGCATTAGGTGTATAGACGGTCAATATATAATAGCTCTCATATTCTAGAGTGATGATCCGACCTTCATCTTCGCTATTATCTTCTAGTCCATACCAGACGGATAATGGCTTATGCTTCGTAAAGATTGCTGTACCGGAGTACCCTTTTTTTACAGCATAATTCCAGTATTGCTCGTATGAATCACCTAGATCCAGCTCGATTTGGCCGGCTTGTAGCTTAATTTCCTGCAAACAGAAAAAATCGGCCTGCTGCTCGTGAAAAATATCTAGAAATCCTTTAGTAACAGCGGAACGCAAGCCGTTGACATTCCAAGATACACATTTTAGTTTCATTCTTGCTGCTCCTCAAGGCTTTAATAATATATATTTGAACTTGAATCCATTGCAAATATTAACACGCCAACAACAAAGATTAGCAAAATACCGTATAGCAGTGTACCTATAATGCTTGTAACTAGACCACCGATAGCTAGGCCTCTACCATCCTCTTGCTTGCGAGGAATTTCTTTCAATGCCATCGCACTTAATATAATTCCGGCAATCCCGATGAAAAAACCTATATATGGAATACTAATAGAAGCGATACCGAGAATTAACGCAATAATTGATTTTGTATTCGTTTTGGTCGTGCGATATAAGATAGGCGGTTGCTGATATGGATTGTTCTGATAATTTGGGTAGTTACCATTTTGCGGTTGTCCATAATATTGCTCTTGCCCATTGTATGGCTGCTGATTATTATAGTTAGGTGGCTGTTGTTGATATTGCTGTTGAGAATGTTGATATTGTGGCTGTGCTTGTTGAAAGTTTTGTTGACCAGGCTGTTGGAATTGATTATTATAAGGCACTTGTTGATGTTGTTCGTTATTAGCATTATTCGAATGTTGTTGATTCGTTTGTTGGTCTGATTGTTGGCTCTCGGAATTGTTCAAGTCGTTATTACTTGTTGGATTTCCGTAAGGAAAATCTTTTTGATTGGATTGATCGCTCATCATTCGCCCTCCTCAAATGGGTCAGAAATTTCTAATATCTATCATAGCAAATATTAATGATGTCAACAATGAATTCATACGGATTAATCATTAAGCTTTCATCGATCACTCAGTTGCGATAAGATTATACTATTGTTGCTCATAGAAAATGACGACAATCGAAAGAATACAAGAAATGAAGTAAGCTGCATGCGTAGCCAAGGAGTGGACAGTATGAAAAAGTTTGTACAATGGTATACCAAATTTCCAGGGGTCTTATTAGCAATTATGTTATTGCTGAAAATAGTTATGTTTCGACAATTCGCTATTCATGATTTATCGCTTTTGGGGATAGTATCTGATATAGCAGCAATGATCTGTCTGATGGCATTGCCCGCGATCTTTATGCGTGGTAAAGCGAGAACTGCACTACAATATGTTATCGCGATGCTGTTATCGCTAATATGGTTTGCTACCTCAATATACTATAGCTACTATGGAAGTATTCCTACCTATTTAACATTGACTCATTTGGGGCAAGTCGGTCAAATTAGTGAAAGTATTACGTCAGCGATTGAGCCGTATATGAGTCTGTATTTTGTAGACTTTATTGTACTGGCGATAATGAAGATTATTTGGGGCAGTCGATCAGAAGTTAGAACTCTTTATTGGACGGCGGCAACTAGGAAAAAACGACCAAAATTAAGAGCGTTAATTATTTTTGGGCTTAGCTTTATCGTTGTTGGAACAATCGTATTTACTTCAAAAAACATTGAAAATGAGCATGCGCTAGCTAATCGTTTAGGCGTAATTACGTACCAATTTGCGGTATTAGGTCAAGGAAAGACGGATTCAGTAGATAAAATGAGCGAGGAGGAGCGCGCTCAATATTTAGATCAGATTCAGCAATGGTTTGCAAAACAAGATAAGCCTGATCAATCCATGTATTATGGTGTAGCAGACGGTCGAAATCTTATCGTAGTGCAATTGGAATCATTTCAAAACTTTGTGATCGGCTTGAAGGTCGGAGATCAGGAGGTTACTCCGAATTTGAATGCATTAATTCAAGATAGCTTCTATTTCCCGCATATGTATCAGCAAATTGGTGAAGGAAATACGTCAGATGCAGAATTTTTACTGAATACGGGAGTATATCCGCTTGGGGCTCCTAATATGAGTAGCTTTGTGGAAGGAAAGATCGTACCAAGTTTACCACGAACATTGGCTACACAGGGATATGACTCCTATACGTTTCATGTTAATGATGTAACTTTCTGGAATCGTGATAAAATGTATCCTGCTCTAGGTTTCACCAAGTACTTCGATGCAAAAAGCTTTGAAAATGATCATTTCAATAGTTTCGGTGCTTCAGACGAACAATTTTATAAAGTGGTGCTGGAGCAATTTAAGCAATTTAACGAAGAAGAGCAACCATTTTATGCGCAACTACTTACGACATCGAGTCATCACCCATTTGTTATTCCAAAGGAAAAGCAGCAATTAATTTTACCGAGCACATATGCTGAAACACAGCTAGGCAATTATTTGCAGGCTGCACGCTATACAGATGAGCAACTTGGTATTTTCATTCAGCAATTGAAGGATGCTGGTATCTGGGATCAATCTGTGCTTGCAATATATGGTGATCACGCTGGTTTGCAGACCAAAGAAAATGATCCAGCTTGGGTTACCGAGCAACTGGGAATTCCTTACCATGGCACAATTAGTCGGATGAATATTCCATTTATATTATCAATACCAGGTGTGGAAGGTGAAGTCGTTGAGACGGTAGCAGGACAAGTTGATATGTTACCAACGATCTACAACGTTCTTGGTATCGATGCAGATACTCATCAACAACTGATATTCGGTAACGACCTACTGAATACGGACACGAATATTTTCGGTGTAAGATATTATTTGCCAACAGGTTCATTTTATAATGATGATGTATTATTTGTACCTGGTCTTGGTTTTAATGATGGTATAGCGACTGATCTGAAATCATTGGAACAGGTTGATGTTGGAAATGAGCTGCGAGCCGACTATGATTATATATTAGAATTAATGAAGATGTCAGATCTCTATTCTGCACAGATGCCTGTAGGGACAAGTTCAAAAAGTGGGTTTTCAGAACCGGTTCAATAATAGGAGATGATGGGGGATAATGGTATGAGTCAAGTAACGGAGACGATGATTACGCAATGGGTGGAGCAACAGCAGGATTATTATGAGAGTGGAGAAACACGTTCGCTTCAATTTCGCATTCAACAATTGAAGAAATTAAAGCAAGCGATTGTAAAGTACCAGCATCATATTTTAGATGCACTATATCTCGATTTGCGAAAAAGTAAAACAGAAGGTTATGCTTCGGAACTTGGCTTAGTACTGTATAGTATTTCTCATATGATCAAAAACTTACGTCGATTTGCAAAGCCGAAGCGTGTGAAGACACCGTTACCACTAATTGGAACAGCAAGTTATATTGTATCGGAGCCGTATGGCTCCGTACTCATTATTGGTCCGTTCAACTATCCTGCATCTCTTATATTAGAGCCATTGGTAGCGGCAATAGCATCAGGAAATTGTGCAATTGTGAAGCCATCAGAACATACGCCCAATGTATCAGCTGCACTCCGCGATCTTATTACAGAGACATTTGATACTCGATATATCCGATTAGTAGAGGGTGCTCAAGAAGAGACAAGCTGGTTAATTCATGCGCCATTTGATTATATATTCTTTACAGGAAGTACGAAGGTTGGGAAAATTGTGGCGAAGGCTGCCGCTGAGAGATTAATACCGGTAACTCTAGAGCTTGGCGGCAAAAGCCCTGTCATTGTGGACCGTACAGCCAAGCTGGAAATCGCTGCGCAGCGAGTGGTCTGGGGTAAATTATTGAACAACGGTCAGACCTGTATTGCACCAGATTACATACTAGTAGAGCAGTCAATCTATGAGCCATTTATGAAGTTAGTTGTAGCGGCTATTCATCAGTTCTATAGTAGCAATCCGCTAGAAAGCGAGGATTATGGGCGAATTGTGAGCGATACCCATTTCTTAAGATTGAAGTCGATGTTAGAAGATGCAGAGAGCGATTGCATCTATGGTGGTCAGTACGATGAACAGCAACGTTATATTGCACCAACATTCCTCAGTGGAGGCACTTGTAAGCAGCCTAGATCGCTGAAGGCGATGCAAGAAGAAGTGTTTGGACCAATCTGTACAGTCATTCAATATGATACATTGGATGAAGCGATCACATTTATCAAGCAATATGATAAGCCACTCGCTTTATATGCATTTACAGAAGATGCTGCAGTTGAACAACGAATCGTTGCTTCGATTTCATTCGGTGGTGGTTGTATTAATGATACATTGAGTCATTACATTAATTATGAACTTCCATTTGGTGGCGTTGGACCGTCTGGTCTTGGCGCTTATCATGGCGAACATAGCTTTGAACAATTTACCCATCGTAAAAGTATGCTGAAGCGCACGACGCTGTTAGAGCCTGGTATTTTGTTTCCACCATATAAGGATAAATTAAAATTTCTGAGAAAAGTATTGAAATAGCAGAGGATTATCTGTTTATGCAACTTTTTCCTATGCTGTTACGTTATATTGATGTAAGTAATGTGTAAGTATATCAACTAAGGGGAGTAACTAAGAGATGAGAAAATGGATGAAGAGTGGAATTGCACTGTGCTTGACTATAGTTATGTTAACAGGATGCAGCTTCGGAAAAGGTGATACAGGCAAGGAGAATGAAGCACGTACATTAAAGGTTATGTATTACGACGAAAGCAGTTTCTTCCAAGATTATGGAATGCTGTATAGCGCACTTTATCCTAATGTTGAAATTCAAGTTGTAAATACGAATCAAATCCACAATACACTGATGGAAGAGAACGATAATGATTATGATAAAGCACTAGCTGCATTTATCGATAAAGAACAGCCAGATATTCTTATGCTTGAGCCGACACAAGTAGAAAAGTTAGCTGCTGACGGCAAGCTATATGATATCGAAAGCTATGTAACAGATAGTAAATATAATGCAGATGGACTAATTCCAGGTGTTATTGATGCTATGAAAGGCTATGGTGGCGGTAATTTGTACGCAATACCAACAAATTTCTCTACGCAAGCACTTTATTATAATAAGGATTTATTCGATGAATATAGTATACCTTATCCAACAGATCAAATGACTTGGACGGAAGTTATTAATCTTGCGAATATGTTCCCTAAAGATGGAGAACCATTAGAGCGTGTATTCGGCCTGAAAATGGGCTGGAGTAAAGAGTTGAGCGAAATGGTTAGTTTACTTGCTAGAACAGAAGGCTTGAAGGAATTTGATGAAAACACATTGCAAATGACAGTAGATACACCAGCTTGGGCAAGTATTGTCGAGCAAGCGCAATCTGTATTAAAGTCAGATGTGTTGTTCTATGATGACATGCTTTATGGTGGCGGCGAAGACGGAATAATGTACTTCGAGCAAAATGGAGATTATTATAGTAATAATCCGTTCTTCTCTGGTAGACTTGCGATGAGCGTAGATGGTAACTATTTTGTGAGTCAAATTGAAGATGCAAAAACATATGCTCAAAATCCAGAGGATATTGTTGAAAATTGGGATATTGTAACTGCACCGGTAGGATCACAAAATCCTGATGTTTCAGCCTCTACAAGCTACTATAATTTATTTGCTATTAATGCCGCTTCAACAAATGTTGAAGAAGCATGGAAATTAATCGCATATATTACTGGTGATGAGTATGCACGTGTAAAATCAAAAGTATCGTATGGTAGCTTGCCACTAAGAACTAAATATATGCAATTAGATTCAGACCGTAACTATGCTGCATTCTACAAGCTTAAACCGATGAAACAAAACATTGATTATAATAAGATTCCGGAAAGATACCAATATGAATACTACAATGTTTCTACTGAAACATTTAATAAAGTGAATAATGGTGAAATTACGGTTTCAGAGGCGTTAGCAGAATTGCAATTACGTGGTAATGAATTGCTAGCGACAGGTAAGATGACGAAAGAAGAACAAGAGAAATATTGGGAAGAGCAGAATCAAATGTATATGGAAAATGGTGGATCCGTAGAAATGCTGCGTTAAACTACTTTGGAAGAGGATAATTCTAAGGTTGTAACGACTGTTGTTATTGATTAGCATGCAATAAGTTAACGAACAAGGCTAGCAGATAATCTGCTAGCCTTGTTCGTTATGTAAACACCTCGAAAAGTTATTTACTTACTATAACTCTTTAATATAGCATAAAAATATATATAAGGTAATAATGGAAAAACGAAACATATTCATTCGAAATAACGTTATATTAATGTAAGTTATTCAATAGAGGGGTGTAACAAAGAGATGAGGAAATGGCTTAAAGGTGGCGTTGCTATATGCTTAACTGTAGTAATGTTAACAGGATGCAGCTTAGGATTTGGACAAGACGGTTCAGATAAAGAAAATGAAGCACGTACATTGAAGGTTATGTATTATGACGAAAATGGCTTCTTCCAAAGATATGGAATGCTGTATAGTGCACTTTATCCTAATGTTGAAATTCAAGTTGTAACTACGAATGAGATACATAATACACTGATGGAAGAAAACGATAATGATTACGATAAAGCACTAGCTGCATTTATTGAACAAGAGCAGCCAGATGTACTTATGCTTGATCCATCACAATTGGAAAAAATGGGTTCAGAAGGTAAACTATATAATATTGAAAGCTATGTGATGAATAGCAAATATAATGCAGATGGACTTGTCCCTGGCGTTATTGATGCGATGAAAGGATATGGCGACGGTAATTTGTATGCTATTCCAATGAATTTCTATACACAAGCGCTTTTTTATAACAAAGATTTATTTGATGAACATAATGTACCGTATCCAACAGATCAAATGACTTGGACGGAAGTGATTAATCTTGCGAAGTTGTTCCCTACTGATGGTGATCCATTAGAACGCATCTTTGGTCTGAAAATGGCTCGGAGTAGAGAATTGAATGATATAGTGACTACACTTTCAAGCACAGAAGGATTGAAGGTTTTTGATGAAAATACATTGCAAATGACGATTGATACTCCAGCTTGGGCAAGCATTGTGGAGCAAGCGCAATCTGTGCTGAAGACAGATGTATTATTCTACGATGATATGCTGCGTGGTAGTAGTGATGGAGTTGTATATTTCAATCAAGACGGCAATTATTTTAACAATGATCCGTTCTTCACAGGTAGATTAGCAATGCGAGTGGATAGCAATTATTTTGTCAATCGAATAGAAAATGCAAAATCTTATTCTCAAAATTCAGAGGTTATTATTGAAAATTGGGATCTTGTTACTGCACCAGTCGGAGCACAAAATCCGGATATTTCGTATTATGCAAGCTACAATGACCTGTTTGCGATTAATGCCGCTTCAACAAATATTCAAGATGCATGGAATTTCATCTCATATATTACAGGTGATGAGTATGCACGTATACAATCAAAATTTACTTATGGAGAATTAACGCTACGTACTCAATACCTTGAACTTGATCCAGAACGTAATTATGCTGCATTTTATAAGCTTAAACCGTTCGATCAAAATATAGATTATACAAAAGTTCCTGAAAGGTATCAATATGAGTATTATAATGTTGCTACTGAAACGTTCAATAAAGTAACTAACGGTGAAATTAGCATTGTAGAGGCGCTAGCACAATTGCAATTACGTGGTAATGAATTGTTAGCAACTGAGAAAATGACGAAAGAAGAGCAAGAGAAATATTGGGAAGAGCAAAATCAGATGCATACGGAAAGCTCTAGTGGATCAGTACAGATGGTTCGTTAAGTAGCTTGGAAGAAGGATGTTTCTGAGGTTGTAACGAAAGAGCTATTGAAATGGAAAGTAATAGAATAACGGAAAAGGCTAGCAGATAATAGTATCTGATAGCCTTTTTTGATGGAATAATGTAAAATATGAAACTTTTTACATTAATGTAACGTTATATTATTGTAAGTATTTTAATAGAGGGGTGTAATTAAGAAATGAGAAAATGGCTTAAAGGTGGCGTTGCTCTATGTTTGACTGTAGCAATGTTAACAGGATGTAGCTTAGGATTTGGCAAAGATGGTTCAAATAATGAAAATGAAGCACG
>DXHF01000403.1 GCA_019113605.1 Candidatus Paenibacillus intestinavium | reverse complement strand
ATGCTGGCGGTAATCTTTGATACTGGTAAAGAAGGATTTCCAATTGTGGAACACCACCTTCATGATTCCCTGACTGCTCTGCGTCGGGAGCGCTCGATAATCGAGTTGGTTCATCACTTTGAACAAGGCATCTAGGAAATTGTAATGAACAAAGGGACTTTCTTGCGAGGGTAGCTTGAACGGATGGGAACCGCTCCCTTCCCTTCGCCGTTCATTCATTACATCAAGATGTGATGCCAGCGTATCTAGAACTTCTCGTTGCAACGGCTGCAGAGGTTCATTCTTCCCGAATGCAGTAACGATCTGTCGGATGTAAAAGTTGGTCGTGTTATACAGGTTCTTAGCGTTTTGGCATGCTTGATCGAGGTACATAAACAAGCGATGACCCGGCTTAATCCACACCTGATGGGTTCTGTACATTGACTTTGAATCTGACAAAACCTCACCCCCTCCCAATCAAAAATACGAATGTATGTTCTCTTCTTATTGTACCTCTTCGGACATAGGAAGGGAAGAATATCTTGTGGGATTATTCAAGAAATCGCCGATTCACCTCGCCACTTATAGAAGTGGAAGTCCTCTCGGCGAAAACGGATAGATATGTGCAAAAGTAGCTTATCGAGTTTCGATAAGCTACTTTTATTAGTTGATGGAATACGTTATTAAGCAATATAGAAATGGGAAAGCAGTAAACCATTTGGCTTTATATTATATTGTCGCGTGCAATAATTTGTTGAGTTCTTTCTCGAGACGTTGAATGACTTCTTTTTCAATGATAAAGCTACCATTATCAATACGTTCGATCTGCTTATCGATCAAATAGACGGGGTGCAAAATGGTTGTAGCTCCGAGTACCGACAATAAAGGCTTTAATGCATACTCTAGTGAAAGTAAATGAGCGAGTGATCCTCCCACTGCAATCGGTAGAATTGTTTTATTTTCAAGTCCTTTTTGTGGAAGTAAATCTAAATAAGTTTTTAAAATCCCAGTATAAGCGGCTTTATACACAGGTGTAATAACAACGACGGATTCGGCTTTCTCGACTATCTGATTTACTGATTGAATGTGCTCACTATTGAAGTTAGCAGTGAGTAAATCATCTGCAGGTAACTTAAATACTTCAATAGAAGTAACATCATTCATTGTTTGTTCGATATATTGCTGCACCGCGCTCACTCTTGAACTAGCGGCGTTAGCTCCGTTAATAATAACGATACGTGACATATGACTTCCACTCCTATTCCTTGTATTATTTTGTGTTGGTTCCGATTTAACTTTATTGAGCTTGAGCATACGGATTAAACTCATTTGTATACAGATCCTCGGCTTTTATTTTTCCTGGCTCTAACTCACCATTTGTCTCAAGCCATTCGATCCAAATGTTAAAGTTTTTCTCTTCAATAACGCCACCTTTAGTAGCGATACCGGTACTTTTCCAATACTGTAAGTTTGAAATAGGCTCATTTCCTTCACGGGCAGATACTATTTTCTCGTAACGGGCGATGACTTCTTCAACGGGCGTTTCCCTTGCCCACTCAATTGCTTTTGCAACGCCTTCGGTAAATGTTTTAACTGTTGTAGGATTCTCGGAAATATACTTTTCAGTAAAGAAGATATCACCTGCAGTAAAATTCCCGCCGAATACATCGATATCTTTGAATAGTTCAACGATTCCACCGCGTTCAACTGCAAAATCTCTAGCTATACCGCTAAAAATGATTATATCGAGTTGCTTATTTCGTAATGTTTGTTCTGCATTGCTAGCTGGGATCGTCACTAGTATAACTTCGTCGATTTCCTTTTCTGTTAATCCTCCTTGGCGTAAATAATCTTTTACGAGAAATTCAGCATGTGCTCCTAAAATATTCATGCCGATTTTTTTGCCGATAAAGTCTTTAGCGCCTTTTATAGAACTACCTTCAAGCACATAGGCTCCAATATACGTGTTTTCATCGCTTCCGTAATAGCCGACAACGGCCTTGATTTTTACTTTTTTGGATATCGCTTTGACAGTTGCACCGTTAAAAGCAGCTCCAAAATCAACATTACCCGTCGCTGTTAACTGAATACTTTCAGGACCGCCTACGGAATTACTTACTTTTTCTAGCTTGAGATCACCTAAATAACCGAGATCAGCAGCTAATTCTGGATAACTAACGGAACCTGGTGAACTTTGATATTGTAAGACTGTATCTTCAATGGAACTTTTACCACTATTAGCTGTAGCGACTTTATTCGATGAAGAGCATCCAGCTAACGATACGGCCAACATAGTGCTAATCAGCAACAATGAGACGAGTTTATTTGTGCGTTTCATATAAGATGCCTCCTTAAGGGCGAATCGTGTTAGAAGGTTGTTGAGCAGGGTGAACGGGTAGTGATAGGCCCAAATTTTCTCGTAATGTCGTCCCTTCGTATTCTGTACGGAATAAACCTCGTTGTTGCAACTCAGGAATAACAAGATCGACGATATCGTTTAGACCATCAGGGAAAGTAGGGGCCATTACATTAAAGCCGTCGGCAGCTTCATTTTCAAACCATTCTTGTAATTGATCTGCAATCTGTGCTGGCGTACCGACAATTTCACGATGTCCTCTTGCACCTGCGATAAATTCATAAAGCTCTCGAATCGTCTGAAGCCCTTCACGTTCAGCGATGTCACGGACTATATTGGCACGAATTTGCGGATTTGTTGGATCGTCAACGTCAGCATGTGCAGGGATAGGACCATCAACATTGTAACCACTAAGATCAGCACCAATAAAGTGGGATAGATAAGCAAGACCTACATCAGGTAAAATATAAGAGTTTAATTCTTTACGTTTAGCAATGGCTTCAGCTTCGGTCTTTGCTACTGTGATGAAAACACCGGGCATAATTTTAAGATCATCAGCTTTACGTCCGTATTTAGCTAGACGACTTTTAACGTCACGATAAAAGGCTTGCGCTTCATCTAATGTTTGCCAGCCAGTAAATACAACTTCAGCTGTTTTGGCAGCGAGTTCTTTTCCAGCTTCTGAAGATCCTGCTTGCACAATAACGGGATGACCTTGTGGAGAGGTAGGGGCATCTAATGTTCCTTGAACCTTGAACCAGACTCCTTCATGGTCTACTCGATGAATCTTATTAAGATCGAGGTATCTACCCTTTTCTTTATCAATGACAATAGCTTCACTATCAATAGAGAACCAAAGCTTTTTCACTAACTCTACAAATTCTTCAGCACGAACGTAACGATCAGCATGGGCTAGATGCTTTTCTTTTCCGAATAAAAAAGATTCTTTACCGTTTGCAGAAGTAACGACATTCCAAGCTGCTCTACCTTTAGATAAATGGTCGATACCAATAAATTTTCGAGCTACTTGAAAAGGTTCGTTATAAGTTGTTGTTAGCGTCGCAACTAAACCGATATTTTTTGTGACAGCCGTTAATGCAGAGAGAATAATAATTGGATCTAATTTAATGCCAGAAGGAGAATTTTCTTGAAGTTCCTGACCGAATCCATCAGCGAAAAAGATCGTATCGAATTTGCCTCGCTCTGCGATTTGTGCTAACTCGATAAAGTAATCCAAGTCAAGTGAACGCTCTGGATGAGTCGTAGGGTAACGCCAGCTTGCAAAATGATGTCCTGGTAAATTGAAAAATGCACCTAGTTTTAATTGTCTTTTTGTCATTATAAACACACTCCTATTTATCCGATTGAATTACTTGGTTTATATCGTAAAAAAATTATGCAGTTAGATCTTGCTTCCAACGAGACAGTCTTTTTTCTAGCGCCAATAAACTGTAGTTTATGACCAAACCTAGTATTGATATTGTAAGAATACCTGCATACATTTCTGGGATCATGAAGTTATATTGAGAATACGTTATGAAATAACCTAAGCCTTCTTTTGCACCAACCATCTCAGCAGCAATCAGTACTAAAATTGCTCCAGTTCCGGCCATTCGAATACCAGTAAACATAGTTGGAATGGAAGCAGGGAGAATTACTTTATAAAACAAGGCAAAAGATGAGATATTCATCGATCGTGCAGATTTAATAAGAAGAGGGTCAACGTTACGAACAGCTGCGATCGTATTTAATAAAATTGGCCAAGTACAAGCGAAAAAAACAATGGCAATTTTCGAGGTTTCACCGATCCCTAATAATAAGATGAACACCGGTAATAATGCTAATGCTGCTGTATTACGAAACAGCTCCAGTATAGGATTCAATAAATCGCGCGCAACCGGGTACCAGCCAATTACTAATCCTAATGGTACGGCAAAGGCGATAGCTAAACCAAAACCGCTAATGGAGCGGGTCATACTTGCACTGAAATGAGAAAATAATTCGTTAGTTATGAGCATATTCCACCATGAGGCAGCTACTTCAGAAAAAGTAGGGAAGAAAGCAGGATCGACTAGACCGATTCGTGGTGCAAACTCCCAAGTAACTAAAAACAGAAAAAGTACAATTGATTGTTTGAATAGCTTTTGTAATGTGAATAAAGGATTAAAAGTTAGTTTATGAAGCCTTCTAGACGATTTCACTTGCTTACTAATAGCAACCATATTCTTTTACCTCCTAATACTTTTCATAGCCTCTCGATAATCATCTCTGCAGATGAAAAGTACATCGAAAGCTTCATCTTAACTTTTTGTTTACTTTTCGAATAAGCTTCCTCGCAAACAAAAAGTCTCTTCGGAAGCGTTACTTAAATATATTGTCCTGCATATTCATCCTCGTGAAGCAAGTTCCATACTTCGCTGCGCGCTTTTACAAACGCTGGGTTTGATCGAATATCAGCATCTGCTAAGCGATGTGTTAATGGTATGTTGACGATTTTTTTTACTCGTCCTGGATTAGCTGACAAAATAACGACCCGTTGACCAAGATATACGGCTTCATCAATACCATGCGTAATGAAAATAATTGTTTTTTTAGTTTTCTCCCATATTCGAAGCAGTTCGCTTTGCAGAGTTTCGCGGGTTTGAGCATCTAAAGCTGCAAATGGTTCATCCATAAGTAAAACATCTGGATTAAAGGCTAAACTACGAGCTATTGCTACACGTTGCTTCATCCCGCCAGATAATTCATGAGGATATCGATCAGCAAAGTTTTTTAATCCGATCAGTTCTAAATAATAATCTGATTGTGCTCGCCATTCCCGTTTAGGTATTCCTTTTGCTTCAAGTCCAAACTCGATATTGCCACGTGCTGTTTTCCAAGGGAATAATGCATACTGTTGAAAGACAGTGCCTCGATCTAATCCAGGGCCTTTAATTTCTTGACCATCAAGTAAAATACGTCCTTTTGTTGGTGTAGATAAACCTCCCAATAAATCGAGAAGCGTAGACTTCCCGCATCCACTAGGACCAACAATGGTTAAAAATTCACCCTCATTTACGGTAAATTCCATATTACTAATTGCAGTGAATTCCTTTAGTGACGACTTTTGTTCGTTATCGCGCACTGAAAATGTTTTCGTAATACGTTCTACTTTAATTTTCTCTCCCATTCAATCAGCTCCTTCTGAAATAGATGTACAAGTTTACGGATTTGTTTACTCGGAATTAATTATAACTTTATCCTCATGGATTCAAGATAACTTGAAATCAACATAGAAATGCTTGTATAAACAGAAAGGCTCCTACTTCACTTGTAAAAGTGAACGTAGGAGCCTTTAGTTATCTA
>DXHF01000002.1 GCA_019113605.1 Candidatus Paenibacillus intestinavium | reverse complement strand
CCAGATACATCAAGAACTTTATTGACGCTATTTATGATTCTTGTTGGGTTCGGCATGGGCTTTTCCTTCTCATTATTACCTACAGCTTCACAGCATAACTTGGAACCACGCTTTCGGGGAACGGCCAACTCTACGAATGCTTTCCTTCGTACACTTGGGATGACGATGGGAATTACGATCTTTGGTACGATTCAAAACAAAGTGTTTACGAATCAGCTAACAGAGGGCTTCAAAGATATGGGCGGTAATGCGGATGCAGCAATGTCCAATATTGGTGACACTAGACAAATTTTCGAACCGAGTGTACGAGAAACGATTCCTGCACCGATTCTTGAAAAGATTGTCGATGCGATGTCCAGCTCGATTGCACATATTTTCTTACTCGCAATCATCCCAATCGCCGCCGCAGTTATATTTGTCTTTATGATGGGCAATTCACGTGTCGTTATTACGAAAAAGCAAGATAGCCCGCAATAAGTAGCTTTATGAATAACTAATTGATCAAGCTACAGCCTCTACACTAGTAGGGGTTGTATTTATTTTTCAGTTAATGCGTTATTATTAAATTAGAATTTATTATTAAAGTGAATTAGACAATAGAAGATACAGTTAGAAAATAGATAGGAGTTTTGAATTATGGCAAAGCAAAAATATTATGTCGTGTGGAGCGGAAAAAAACCTGGAATATATATGAGTTGGGCAGAATGTCAGCAGCAAGTACTTAAAGTATTCGGAGCGAAATATAAAGCGTATGATTCAAAGGATGCGGCTACAAAAGCATTTACAGACGGGTGGGAGAAGCATTGGGGGCAAGGAAGTACCAATCCAAGTACGAAAGCAACTGCCAAAACTAGCTCAATTAGTCCAAGCATCGGTGAAATTGATTACGATGCAATCTCTGTAGATGTTGGTACAAGTGGAAATCCAGGCCCAGTTGAGTATAAAGGGGTCGATACGCGTAATAGTGAAATTATTTTCTCAGTTGGGCCGATATCGAAGGGTACGAACAATCTTGGTGAGTTTCTTGCTATTGTCCATGCGCTAGCTTATCTTAAAAAGATAGGAAGCTCAAGAAATATATATAGCGACTCCGTTAATGCAATTAATTGGGTGAAGAAAAAAAACGTTTCGTCTACATTAGTTCGAGATGCTTCTACACAAGAAATATGGGACTTAGTTGATCGTGCGATAGCTTGGTTACAGAACAACCAATATGACACCAAAGTGATGAAATGGAATACGAAAGAGTGGGGTCAGATTAAAGCTGACTACGGTCGGAAATAATTCAATACAGCATGATTCGGAGGGTATGATGATGAGTCGTAGTAAATTACAGGATAGACTCAGATTAGGAACGGTTGAACCTAAACACGGGGAGCAATTTAACGATTTATTACGTTATGTTTTCCAAGTAACAAATCGCGATCTACAAACCTTTGGTTGGGAAAATAGAGAAATTACTCAAGCTAAATTAGCAGTGCTCAAGCATGCAGAGGTTCTCGGTTGGTTCGATAGAGATAAATTAATTTCTCAGTTAGCTATATACCCATTTCAAGTAAATATTTTTGGACATATTTATGATATGGCAGGGCTTACTGGTGTGGGAACTTATCCCGAATATGCGAATCTGGGCCTAATGAATAAACTGATGCTTCATGCTTTAACAAAAATGAGGGAACATAAGCAATCAATTTCATTTCTTTATCCGTATTCCATTCCTTATTACAGGAGAAAAGGCTGGGAAATCATTACGGATAAAATATCTTTTGAAGTTCCTGATACACAATTACCTAAGTCGAAATACGTTCCAGGCAGTGTTGAAAGGGTTACGATTGAGCATCCAGATATTAAAGTGATATACGAACAGTTTGCTTTATCCCACCATGGAGCAATGCTTCGAAACAATCTAGCATGGGAAGAATATTTACGTTGGGATTTAGATGATATGACGGTAGCCATCTATTATGACGATAATAATTTACCTGTGGGGTATTTGTTATATTGGGTGGCTGAAGAAATATTTTATATTAAAGAAATGGTATACATTATTGAAGAGGCGAGAACTGGATTATGGAATTTTATTAGTGCACATTTTTCAATGATCAAATTAGTTAAAGGTGATATCTACAAAAATGAACCTTTATCCTTTATTTTGGATGACGGGGATATTAAGGAAAAGATAGCTCCTTACTATATGGCGCGAATTGTAGACGTCAAATTATTTGTTGAACAATATCCTTTCAGAAGCCCCAATCAAGTAACTGAGCTAACCTTCACTTTGCATGACCCTATGTTGGAGTGGAATAAAGGCAACTTTACTTTGACAGTAGATACTACTGGGAAAGGTAGCTTACAAGAGGGGGGCGAGAATCCTTCCTTCATTATTGATGTTTCTACATTAACTACGATGATGATGGGCTATAAACGTCCAACTTACTTAGCACGAATTGGGCGAATTAAAGCGGATGAAGCATTGATCGAAATACTTGAAAAATTGATTAGGCAAGAGCATCCATATTTCTCAGATTATTTTTGATATATATAACTACATGAGAGGTGTAGCATGACAAGTTTACAAATAATAAATCCGTCTGTATTCGAAGATTTTCATGCTTTTCAGGCAACAGCCGAAGATATGAATGTGATTCGCGATTTGATTGTACATACAGTCAACTGGTTGAAAAGTATGGGCTCAACACAATGGAATAGTCTGCCTAATGAGCAAGATGACCATTATCTGGCCAATGCAATAGCCAATGGCGAAGTCATTGTTTTTCGTAAAACTGGAACGGATGCTTTAGCTGGTTCTGTCATTTTGCAACAGCACCCGGGTGATTGGGATCGGAAGCTTTGGGGAGCAATAGCTGCTAGCAAAAACGATGCGATATACTTACATCGCCTAATCGTCAATCGCGAGTACTCTAGTAGAGAATTAGGCTCACATATATTATCGTGGATTGATCAAAGTATCCAATTTACTGGAAGAGATCGAATAAAACTAGATTGTATTGCCCATAATGAAAAGCTTAATGCCTTTTATATGCGATGTGGTTTTACCTATATGGGTGAAACCGATGGTTTTATTATTTATGAAAAGCTACTCCCCGATAAGCTTTAAGATCGTTCTAATATGAGAAAGAACTCTCCAATACGAGAGTTCTTTTTTGTTACTTGCTTTATATAGTATAGGGGGGCTATAGTATAATATATAGAATTCTAAAGGAGTGAGCGGGTATGGAAAATGTAACTCACGAGCACGAATCATGTTCATCAGATGATCGGAAGAGTCATCACTCTGATAAAACAAAAAAGAACTTAATTAGCCGACTCAATCGAATTGAAGGCCAAGTAAGAGGACTGAAAGGACTAATCGAGAAAGACACGTATTGCGATAATGTGCTCAATCAGATCGCTTCAGTCCAATCAGCTTTGAATGGAGTAGGTAAGCTACTACTAGAGCATCATATGAAAAGTTGTGTTATAGAACGCATTCAAGAAGGTGAAGACGAAGTTATTGATGAGCTATTAATTACGATCCAAAAATTAATTAAATAATAAATTAAGGGGGATTCAC
>DXHF01000402.1 GCA_019113605.1 Candidatus Paenibacillus intestinavium | reverse complement strand
TGCTGTTATTATGGCGGCGGGCACATTTATCCAAGGAGGAAGTCTAGAGCTGTCTGCCGATGCACCAATCCGTGAACCATATATTGCCTATATGCAATGCGGGTTAACGTATGCTCATGTCAAATATGGACTACTCACTTCTTTATCAAAAATGACCGAACAGGGTTTGATTGTAACGAAACCTTACACTGGTTGACATATTTATACGAGCTAGTTACAATGATGGTAAAGTGGCTACAGGAAGGATGGTGCGATATGGCTGATGATATTCGTAGAAATATGGCCTTGTTCCCAATAGGTATTGTAATGAAGCTTACCGATCTAACGGCGAGACAAATTCGTTATTATGAACAGCATGAGCTGATTGTTCCTGCAAGGACTGGCGGTAATCAACGGTTATTCTCATTTAATGATGTAGAAAGACTACTTGAAATAAAATCACTTATTGAAAAAGGTGTTAATATCGCTGGCATTAAGCAAGTGATGAATCCGGTTTCTAAGGAATCTGAGGAAGCAACGATCGTAAGTGAGCAATCTGAGGTTAAGCGTCGTGAAATGTCAGATACCCAGCTTCATCGTATGCTTAAGCAGCAATTGATAGAGAAAAGACCAGGTCAAACATCGATCATTCAAGGTCAGCTATCGAGATTTTTGCATAAACGCTAGAGCTTTCGAAGTGACTTTTCATTGATGAAGAGTTATATCGGGAAGATATGAAAAGTATGGTTAATGCTTTCGAAGTAACTTTTCATATGTAAGAGAGCTGTGCCAGGAAGCTATGAAAAGTTTGGTTTATGCTTTCGAAGTGACTTTTCATATGTAAGAGAGCTGTACCAGGAAGTTATGAAAAGTTTAAGGAGATGATTTTATGGGTTACACGAAAGAGGACATTAGACGAATTACGGAAGAACAAAATGTACGATTCATTCGCTTGCAATTTACAGATTTGCTTGGTGCAGTGAAAAACGTGGAAATCCCTGTAAGTCAACTTGAAAAAGCACTAGATAATAAAATGATGTTCGATGGATCTTCGATCGAAGGTTATGTACGTATAGAAGAATCAGATATGTATTTATATCCTGATCTAGACACTTGGGTTGTATTCCCTTGGGTGACTGAGGTTCGTATTGCCCGTTTAATTTGTGATATTTATATGCCTGATGGAACTCCTTTCGCTGGTGATCCACGCAATATTTTGAAACGAGTGTTAAAAGAAGCAGAGGAAATGGGCTTTACCAATATGAATGTTGGTCCAGAACCAGAGTTCTTCTTATTCAAAACAGACGAAAAAGGCAATCCGACAACGGAGTTGAATGATCATGGTGGTTACTTTGATCTAGCGCCGATGGATATGGGGGAGAACTGTCGTCGTGATATCGTGCTTACGTTAGAAGAAATGGGCTTTGAAATTGAAGCATCTCACCATGAGGTTGCTCCAGGTCAGCATGAAATTGACTTTAAGTATGCCGATGCTATTCGCGCTGCTGATCAAATTCAAACGTTCAAACTCGTTGTAAAAACAATTGCTCGTGTACATGGTTTACATGCATCCTTTATGCCTAAACCACTGTATGGTGCAAATGGGTCAGGAATGCACTGTCATGTATCTTTATTCGAAGGAAATGAAAATAAATTCTATGATGAAAGTGATCCACTTGGATTGAGTAAAGATGCTCGCCACTTTATGGCTGGTATTATGACTCATGCTCGTGCAATGGCTGCGATCATGAATCCTACAGTTAATTCGTATAAGCGACTTGTGCCTGGATATGAAGCGCCGTGTTATGTTGCTTGGTCTGCAAGTAATCGCTCTCCAATGATTCGGATTCCAGCATCACGCGGTATTTCGACTCGTGTAGAAGTACGTAATCCAGATCCAGCCGCAAATCCTTATTTGACACTTGCCGTTGTATTGAAAGCAGGTCTAGATGGTATTCGTAATAAGACGACATTAGTTCCTCCGACAGACCGTAATATTTATATTATGTCTGAAGAAGAACGTCTGGATGAAAAGATCTTCAGCTTGCCTAACGATCTTCGTGAAGCATTGAATGAGCTACTTCGTAGTGATGTTATCTGTGAGGCTCTGGGCGACCATGCGTTAGCTCACTTCTATGAACTGAAAGAGATTGAATGGGATATGTATAGAACGCAAGTACACCAATGGGAATTGGATCAGTATTTGACTCATTATTAATGAGTAAAATGCTGTAACCATGCGGGATTTGGGGGATTTAATTTGGGGGACGTTTTGAGTGGATGAAGGATATTTTTAAGTCGTCCCCCAAACGTCCCCCTGTTTTTTATTTTGCGAGTTAAAAATGCTCTCTGTATACTCTTCTATTTTGTCGGTGTTTCTTTTTTCTAACTTCTTTGAAATATGAGAATAGACATCGGACGTAATCTGTATACTACCGTGTCCAAGTTGTTCCTGGACGTATTTCATGTCAGCGCCTGCTTCCAACATTAATACTGCACATGTATGACGTAATGAGTGGATTGGTAGACTTGATAGTTCGGCTTTGATTAATATTCGTTCGAATGCGTTAAATAGTGATGACTTCGGCATGAAGTTGCCATCAACTCGACATAGCACAAGATTTAGATTGTGCTTGTAGAAGTCCCCTAAGTTAAGCTTATTCTGATTTTGCCAACTAGCTTGGAATTTCAAATCGTTTACAAGACCATTGCTGATTTTTATTGTTCGTTCTGAACGTAACGTTTTTGTATCTCCAAATAAATCTTCCTCTTCTTTTGCTGTAAAATCCAGAGTTTCATCAATTCTGATTCTTTTATCTTTAAAGTTAATGTCGTCCCACTTTAATGCTGCAGCTTCGCCTTTACGCATACCTGTCTCAATCATTAGTCTGAAGTAGATCCAATAGATATACCCGTAACTATGAGCCGCTTGAAGAAATCTAGGGATGTCATCGGAATCGATAAATTTAACTTCTCTCTTTTTTGGTTTTGCTTTAATAATAGTACCTTTAGCTGGATTCCTTTCGAGTTTTCCTTGGATAACAGCTTGTTCAAGTGCGCTATAAAGAGTTGAATTAACGATCTCAACTGTTCGACGACTTAAGTCTTTTTTAATCAAATGATCTAAAAAGGCTTGATACATATCTGGTTTTAATTCCTGCAACATTATCTTTTTGAAATAAGGCTCAATATGCTTGTTGATGTTATTGAGATGAATCTTTAGTGTATTACTTCTCACAATTCCTTCCTTGTAATTCTTGACCCAAGACCTCAAATAATCTAAGAGCGGGGCATCTCCTAAAATGTACCCAGTAAGATAGACACTTGAAAAAGGTCATCTTATTGGGTCTTTTTTTGTTTATAATGAGAAAAACAATGATCGGAGCGAATGAAAATGTCCAAAAAAATATTTACCAAACAACAACAGGA
>DXHF01000401.1 GCA_019113605.1 Candidatus Paenibacillus intestinavium | reverse complement strand
CAACGTTAAATTTGATTTTTCATTCAATATAATAATAAAAGAAGCTCAAGGGAAACCTAGAGCTTTTTTTATTGATTCTCCAAAAGAAGACATCCACTTCAATCATGTGAAGGGCACAGCCCAATGATAAGTGGGTGATGAATTTTGGTTAGACAATAGCCTAAAAGACTATCTTTATGGGATCGTATGTTCTATAATTAAAACAAGGATCTTTATGAAGTGAGGTGAGCATCAGTGATGATCAATAAAGCCTATAAATTTCGTATCTATCCCAACAAAGACCAACAAATCCTTATTACGAAAACCATCGGCTGCAGTCGTTTTGTTTTTAATCATTTTTTGGATAAATGGAATCATGCCTACAAAGAAAGTGGGAAAGGATTATCCTATTCTAGTTGTTCTGCTCGTCTACCTCTTCTGAAAAAGGAATGGTCTTGGTTAAAAGAAGTCGATAGCATCGCCCTTCAATCCTCTGTTCGCCACCTGGCAGACTCCTTTGATCGTTTCTTTAAGAAGCAAAACAAGCAACCTCGTTTTAAATCAAAAAGAAATACCGTTCAATCTTACACTACAAAGCACACAAATGGCAATATAGCTGTGGTAGGAAATACCATCAAATTGCCGAAGCTAGGGTTTGTAAAATTCGCAAAAAGTCGTAAAGTCGTGGGTCGTATTTTGAATGTGACCATTAGACGCAAGCCGAGTGGCAAGTATTATATCTCCATTCTTGTGGAGACGGAAGGTTTAAAGCTACCTCCAACGCATTCTTCGATCGGTATCGATGTTGGCTTAACCCATTTTGCAATCCTGTCCGATAAAACCGTATATGAAAATCCTAAATTCTTTCGCACATTAGAAAAGAAATTGGCAAAAGCCGAGCGGATTCTTTCAAGAAGAAGAGAGCAAGCCATTCGTCAGAAGAAACCGTTGTCCGAAGCGAAAAATTATCAGAAGCAGCGAATCAAAGTAGCTTGCATTCAAGAGAAAATCGCAAACAAGAGAAACGATTACTTGCATAAAGTCTCCACCGAAATCATCAAAAACCACGATGTGATCGGAATGGAGGATTTACAAGTATCAAATCTGTTGAAAAATCATCACTTAGCAAAAGCCATTAGTGAAGTCAGTTGGTCATACTTTCGTACTATGCTTGAATACAAAGCAACATGGTATGGAAAGACCGTCATTAAGGTTGCGAAAAACTTTCCTTCTAGTCAACGTTGTTCAACTTGTGGCTATCGCAATAAAGACGTTAAGAATCTGGCGTTGCGTGAATGGGTATGTCCGGAATGCAGCACGCAACACGACCGAGATCTTAACGCAAGTATCAATCTCGAAAAAGAAGCGATAAGGCTTCTAACCGCAGGAACTGTGGGGATAGCCTAATCTATAACTGGTGGTTACATCGGTAGTCTTAGGAATCCTCCGCTTCTAAATGAAGTGAAAGCGGAGGTGGTTCAACAGAACACCTTGTTTTCCTTTGCTAGAAGTGATGAGCCAGGAGCATTCAAGTATAGTCGAATGGGAAATCCAACGGTTCAAGAATTAGAAAAAAGATTGGCTGTACTAGAAAAGGGAGAGAAAGCTCAGTGCTTTGCTTCTGGTATGGCTGCCATATCAGCCGCTATATTGTCTACAGTCCGTGCAGGTGATCATATCATTTGTGTCGATCAGGTGTATTTTGGTACTAGAGAGTTTCTAGAGTTTTTTTTGGCTCGGTACGGTGTGCAAGTCACTTATGTAGATGGCACGTCTGTGGATACAATAAAGGAAGCTATTCGTGACAATACGACCTTAATCTATCTAGAGAGCCCAACAAGTTATTATTTTCAGCTACAGGATCTGACTGCTTGTGTTCAAGTGGCAAAAGCGCGTAATATTACAACGATTATCGATAATACATGGGCATCACCTTGCTATCAAAATCCGCTCGCAATGGGGATTGATCTAGTCGTTCACTCGTTGACGAAATATGTTGGCGGACACAGCGATGTTCTTGGTGGTGCTATTATAGGGGCGGCAGCACTAATTGATAACTTAAGTCGCATTGACCATCAGCTTTTGGGAGGAATAATGACACCGCATACCGCTTCATTAATGCTGCGGGGAATGAGGACGCTTCCGCTGCGGATGGAGCGATTGAGTAAGTCAGCGAATGTAATAGCGGAATACTTCGATACGATTCCTTGTATTCGCAAAGTTAATTTCCCAGGTCTGTCTACGCATCCCCAGCATGAATTAGCCAGTTCGCAAATGAGTGGCAGCGGCAGCTTGATGTCTATTGAGTTGAAGAGTACGCTGGAACAAGCTAGAGCGTGGGTTGATCGGCTTCGATATTTTAGAATAGGGCTTAGCTTTGGTGGTTACGAAAGTCTCGTTCTAGTCGTAGGTTTAGTTCCAGATATGTTGCAAGATCATCCAGTTACTTTAATTCGTTTTAGCATTGGGCTAGAGGATCCGGCTGATTTGATCGAAGATTTGAGTAGTATTCATCAATTTTTTTCGCTAAATATGAGGCATGACAAATTAGGCTAATGGATGAGTTGAATGTGCTGACAATGAAAAGGAGTATAACAGCTGGCTAATTCGCTCACGCTGTTATACTCCCTTTTTATGCATGATTGCCCAACAAGCAGACTTTGATAACGAAGTGAAATAGATGACATCGTATACTGCTTGCTAGAACGGGTTAAGGACATGGAAGAAGACGTTCGGCGATGCCATTCTATAATAATAGCTACACCAACCTGCACCTTTGTTGTTAAAGCGATTCGATGAGCTGTACAGCAATCGTTCTTCCTCGAGCTCCTCGATCCGCTGGATTCGTCCCTCTGTATAATCGAGTAGTCTTACCATCGCTGTATCAAGTCTGTTCATGACCCCGCCGTAGCGAATGTCGAGCACTTCCCAGCCGAATGGCTTGAACATGCGTAGCCATTGACTGCGATGAGCATTGCGTAGCTCGCGAACTGCTTCGGCAATCGCAGGAAGTACCTCTGTCGCTATACGCTGCAATGTCTTGTGATCATGGGTATCATACGCTCGCTTCAGCTCGATCCCAATTTCACTTTTCAGCTTCAGCACGCCGGATAGCTTCTCAGGTACCTCGAACAAGTAATCTAGTTCAGCGCTGTTATCGCGTCGACTGCGTATCTTTTGTTCCAGCTGCTCATAATGGTTAGCCATATCCAAGCCTTCGATCTGCTTGTCGAATAACCCGAGCAGTACATCCTGGTAGAGTAGAAACTTCGATGGATTGCTCTGAACATGGTTGTCGGGCTCGGCTCCTGGCGTTTCATCCAAATACTTTAGCTGTAGGAAAGTATCTGCATCGATACCCGTACACCATTTGACGCGCTCGGCTAGACGCTCGCGATCTGGCGCTCCTTGCGAATAGGCATGCTCTGCATAGAGCTGTAAGCCGAGCAGTGCTGCGAATGGGTTACCTTCATTCCCGTCATCGCCCCACATTGTGGCATATACTTCGCGGATAGCTTCTTGCTTACATACTTGTAACGCTGTGTCAGAGGCTGCCAAAGATAAGCCGTAATTGACTCCGAATGTATTGAATATCCATACAGCTCCAGCGAAAACGAGGTTGCAGCCAAGCGGTCGATGTTTAGCAATTAGGTTCTCGTACTCATGCGGCTTCGTATGCACATAATCCCAATAAACCATATCCACATTTTTAGGGATACGCTGTGCCATTTCCTCGGGAATCTTCGTCTCGCTATTATAATATTCTTCTCCGTTATCTGAAGCTAGCTTTAGAAACATATCGCTCCACATCATTGGCTTCAAGCCATGCTGCTGTGTACAAGCGAGTACCTTCTCCAGATGCTCCGTCATAATATCGAAGCGGCTTCGATAGCCATTATAATCTAAATACTTACCGCGACCTAGCTCCTCAGCCTCGTCCATTCCGATATGAATTTTTCTACTGCGGAACGGAGCACTGACCGCTTTGATCATCTCCTCAATCAATTGATCTGTACGATCTTCTCCGACTAGCAGTGCGCCTTTCGTATCTTTGTAATCCCATACAGGCTGCCACTTTAGAAACTCCTCAAGATGTGCAAGCGTTTGAATGCTTGGGAAAGCCTCGATGCCGAATTGGTCGGCGTAATCGTCAATTTCCTTAAGCTCTGCCGCTGTATATCGACCCCTCATATAGCCAAAATAAGGTTCACTGTCTATCGAGTACGTATCTTCCATATATAGCATTACTGTATTCAAGCCCATTAACGCCATTTTGCGAAGCATGAATTTGAAGCTGTCGACCGTGAGCACTGCATTGCGGGCTAGATCAAACATTGGTCCAATCGTATCGAACTGCTGCTTCTCCTGAAGCTCAAACGATTCATCACTACGGATATGCTCTAGCAACAGACCAAGTCCACGATAGAACTGATGCTTTTGTCCATAATGAATATAAGCTTTGCCTTGCAACAGTCCAATCGCTAATTCATCCTTATTTGCTGATAGACCGACTTGAACGTCTAATCCATCCTCAGCCGCACTATATCCTAGCTCTTGGGATAATGCTCGAATACCAGGCAATAACGCGTCTATATCCCCCAAAAAATGCAATTTCACCGGTACAACCTCCTAAAATAAGTGTAGTATTTAATAATTAACTTATAAACATTATAACGTTATATTGTATTTTCTCATGTATATGCTATCCTAACTATATGGGTAAAGCAATACGTAGAAACGAAATTTTATAATTTATTATTTAATTTGTGAGAAAAGTAGGTGGTTGGCATAAAAGCGAGTTTCGTTTTACGCAACCTGAAACGCGTCAATGGAGAAGCTATCGATATTGTTATAGTTAACGGCTATATTGTCGCAGTAACCGAGGCGGGAGATAGTGTTGGCGATCGTATTGTTGATTGTTCGGGCACTTATATATCGAGCGGATGGATTGATATGCATGTGCATGCCTTTCCAGACTTTGATCCCTATGGCGATGAAATTGATGAAATAGGGATTAAGCAAGGGGTAACGACGATCGTTGATGCTGGAAGCTGTGGGGCGGATCGGATTGCCGAATTAGCGGCAAGTAGGGCGCATGCCCGCACTAATGTTTTGGCTTTTTTGAATGTTTCTAGATTAGGCTTAGCGAGGATGGATGAATTATCTAATTTGGAGTGGATAGACGCCGTTAAAGCTTTGCAGGCTGTAAAGGAGTTCGGCGAATTCATTGTTGGTTTGAAAGCGCGGATTAGTAGAAGTGTCGTGAATGGTCGCGGCATTGCACCTTTACGTCTTGCTCGTGCGCTATCTCATCAAGCTGCGTTGCCATTAATGGTTCACATCGGATCTGGTCCACCAAGCATTGAGGAAGTCATCCCTCATCTCGGTAAGAAGGATATTATTACACATTATTTGAACGGGAAAAGTAACAATCTGTTTGATGCGGAAGGTAAACCGCTGGTAGTGCTTGTCAATGCGATTGCTCGCGGTGTTCATCTTGATGTTGGACATGGTTCAGCTAGCTTTTCTTTCGCAGTTGCCGAATCCGCGAAGCGTCACAATATCGGACTTAATACGATCAGTACGGACATCTACCGAGGGAATCGATTGAATGGTCCAGTATACAGTATGGCCAATGTGCTGACCAAGTTTTTATATTTAGGCTATTCACTGGAGGAAGTTATCGCAGCAGTTACGACTAGTGCTGCCCAGTGGCTTGAGAAGCCAGTGCTTGGACGAATTCAAGTAGGTGATCTAGCAAACTTAACTTTGTTTACGATTCGGAATGAGTCAACTACGCTTGTCGATTCCGAAGGGGAACTGCGTATCACGGATCAAATTATTGAAGCTAAAGGAGTCGTTATTAATGGGGAATTTATTGAATGCGAAATACGGACTTAAGCGGGTTATTAATGCAAGCGGACGGATGAGCATATTGGGTGTATCTGCTCCTACAGATACGGTTATGGACGCGATGAAGCACGGCGGACAACATTATGTGGAAATAGCTGATTTAGTAGATAAAGCAGGGGATTATATTGCACGAATTATAGGCTCTGAGGCAGCAGTCGTGGTGAATTCAGCTTCCAGCGGCATTGCGCTTTCGGTGGCGGCGATAGTAACACAAGGTAAACAACGCCAGAGCATGCGATTGCATCAAGAGACGATTGCTCGTAATGAAATTATTATGTTCAAAGGACATAATGTACAATATGGAGCACCTATTGAAACGATGGTATATTTAGGTGGAGGAAAACTCGTTGAGATTGGCTATGCCAACGAAGGCAAGGCTGAGCATATTGAAGAAGCGATCTCGGAAAATACGGCAGCGATGTTATTCGTCAAATCGCATCATGCCGTTCAGAAAAATATGATTTCCGTCGAAGAAGCGTGGGAAGTAGCGCAGCGTAATGGAATTCCGCTTATTGTAGATGCAGCTGCGGAGGAAGATATTCAGAAATATGTACAATGTTCGGATCTGGCAATCTACAGCGGCTCAAAGGCGATTGAAGGTCCAACCTCTGGCATCGTAGGTGGGAAACGAATTTACATTGAGTGGGTTAAAGTACAATTACATGGCATTGGAAGAAGTATGAAGGTTGGTAAGGAAACAACATTCGGATTGCTGCAAGCACTCGATGAATATATCGTCAAAGTAGACAAGAGCGAACAAGAAAAAGCAGCATTGCAGCTATTAATGCCGTTAAGTGAATTAGCGGGAGTACAAGTTAGCATTGTGCAGGATGAAGCGGGCCGAGCAATTTTCCGTGCACGAATTCATATTGATTCGGAAGAGTCGGGTACGACTGCCAAGCAAGTTGTGATGGGGCTACAAGACGGTGAAATAGCAATCTATACGCGAGATTACGGCGTTAGGCAAGGCTATTTTGATATTGATCCGCGTCCGTTGCAAGGCGATGATATGCAAGTTATCGTATCAAGAATCTATGAATTAGTAGGGGGGAATTAATATGTCGAACATATCCAAACGCTTTTACAAAAATAGAGTCGCTTTAAATGTGCTAGCCAACAGTATTGAAAATGCGAAAGAGGTGTTTGAAGCAGCAGAGGGTTACGTACTTGTAGGCGTACTATCGAAGGATTACGGGGCAGTAGAAGAAGCGGTTGTCGCTATGAGAGTATATGACAAAGAAATCGATGGGGCAGTCTCGATTGGGTTAGGCGGGGGCGATCCAGGTCAAGCGTCAGTCGTCGCTGAAATTGCAAAGCATTATGCGGGTAGTCATATTAATCAGGTATTTACAGCAGTTGGGGCAACTCGAGCTAACCTTGGTGAGGATCAAAGTTGGATTAACAGTCTCGTAGCTCCAACAGGCCGTGCGGGCTACGTTAATATTTCAACAGGTCCTATAAGTATGGTGCAAAGCGAGCATGCGATTGTTTCTGTAGAATCGGCAATTGCACTTGTTCGCGATATGGGTGGGCAAGCTTTGAAATACTTCCCAATGGGCGGATTAAGCCGTGAGGGGGAATTGCGGGCTGTTGCTCAATGCTGTGGTAAAGCAGGCTTCGCGCTAGAGCCTACGGGAGGCATTGATCTCGATAATTTTGAAACGATTGTACGTATTGCGCTTGAAGCCAATGTCCCGCAGATCATTCCACATGTCTACACTTCAATTATTGATCCAGCAACAGGGAAAACGAACATCGAAGACGTTCGTCAACTGCTAAGCATTGTGAAGAAATTGGTGGATCACTATGGCTAAACAAATCGCAGCCTTCGGTGAGGTTATGATGCGCTTGCAAGTACCAGGATATGAGCTATTAGCTCAAGCAAGCAGCCTCAACTATTCGTTCTCAGGGACAGGAGTCAATGTGGCATCGGCGCTAGCGCGCTTCGGACATGCAGCGTATATTGTAACAACATTGCCGGCCAATCCAATAGGTGATGCAGCAGCAGCTTATCTTCGCAAATTAGGGTTATCGTCGACGTTGATTATGCAAGGCGGAAAGTATTTAGGTATGTACTTCCTGGAAAATGGCTTCGGCACAAGAGCGAGCCGAGTTACGTATTCCAATCGCCAGGAGAGTAGCTTCAACATGGCGCCTGAAGGAACTTATCATTATGGGTCGATCGCGGAGCAAGTCAATATCGTTCATTTTTGCGGTATAACGCTAGCGATGAATGATTCGGTTCGGAGTCAGATGAAGGCATTGGCGCAAGCGGTTAAGGCGCGTGGTGGAACGGTTGTTTTTGATTGCAACTACCGTCCATCTCACTGGGGAGAGGGCGGTTATGCGAAAGCGAAGCCGCATTATGAGGAGATGCTTCAGTTGGCCGACATCGTGATGATGAACGAGATGGATGCTATATTCGTGCTTGGTATGAACACTACGAAGGAAACTCGTTTGGAGCAGCTTGAAGAACTTATTCCAGCTGTTGCAGAGCGATATGCAATCAAGTTAATAGCGGGTACGCATCGCTGGATTAATACGGACAATACACATTCCTTGCTCGGCTTTATGTACAAGGAGTGCGCCTTTTCTTTCTCGAGAAAACTCACATTCTCTGTCTATGATAGAATAGGTGCAGGAGATGCTTATACGAGCGGTATTATGCATGGATATATCAGCGGGTTTTCATCTACGAAGACCGTTGAATTCGCTACGGCAGCAAGTATGCTAGCCCATACGATTGTAGGCGATACGCCAATGTCATCCGAGCATGACATTGTTCGGGCGATGACCGAGGCGATAGGCGATGTGGAAAGGTAGTGAAAATTACAGTGAGCTTATCACGTAAGAAGAAGCCATTATATTTGCAAATTAGAAATATATTAAAGGATCGAATTTTACACGGTGCATATCCGATTGAGACGAATATTCCGTCAGAGCCGCAGTTAGAAACGGAATTCGGAGTGAGTAAAATAACGGTTCGCAATGCGATAAAGGAGCTTGTTCAAGAAGGTTATTTAGAGACAAGTAGCGGTAAAGGCACGAAAGTAATTCGCAATACTTCTTCCTCTAAGCTTTCGACCTCACAGAGATTTACGGAAATTTTAGTTGAGGAAGGTCATCGAATTCAGAAGCAATTGCTTAGCACAGAAGTAGTTCATAACGTAATAGAGACGGAACTCTATCGCTTGTTTGGAGAGCAATGCCTTCGCATCGAGCGACTTTATTTGCTTAATGATGTACCATATATTCATTACACGCATTATTTAACGATGCAAGTAGGTGATCTGGAACACATTGATTTGAACGTAGAGTCCTTGTACGGCTTACTTGATGAGCAACAAATTTCTTTGGGAAAATTCCGAGACCAGTTCGGAGTCGCTGTTGCCCCCCTTGCAATAGAGAGTTTATTACAGGTAAGCAGTAAGACGTCGCTGCTTAAACGAACACGTTACTCCCATGACGATACGGGGAAAATGATCGAGTTCAGCGAAGGCTATTACAATACGGAAGTTCAAAACTATATTGTTAATTATGATATATAGGCTATAGCTAATGGTTCAATAAACGAGGGGGAGTAGACCACTCTCTCTTTTTGGATTCTTCCCTAGTCTAAACAATAGCTGTCCTCATTCAGTCGTCCTGAAATACTTCGCTTTTAATCGATCACTCTATGTCATGATAAAATTAAAATAAATAAACTACAGATATAGAACATAGTCATAAATGTGGAAGGAGGTACTCTTGTATGCAGCCGAAAGGTAAGTTATATACATCCAATCCAACGGGGCTTAAGAAAATTAATTTTGACGCGACCTTATTGCTTATTACTAGAGCAGGTGCAGATATTTCTGGAACCACGCGGGTACGAGAGCTAGCCCCATCAGCTGCTCTTTTTCATGAGTCTATTGAACAGCGGCAAAGTAAACCAGGTCCCGAGTGGTGGCCGCAATATGAGGAAAAGTTTCTGCTAGAGCTACAGTCTGATGTTAAGATTAATGCGCTGAGAGAAGTATATAGGCGATTATTACGAGGTGAAAATATTGTTCTTGTCTGTTTTTGCACAGATCACCGTTATTGTCATCGGAGATTAGCAGGGCATTTTTTTGAGCAGTACGGTGTACAGGTTGAGGAGTTAAATCCGGTTACAGTTGAACAGATTACTCTGTTTTAGCGATACAAGGTAGGTGCTAATTTGAACATATTAATATTTATTATCATCATATTGGTGGCTTCAATACTGCAAACTAGTACAGGTTTTGGATTTTCGATTTTAGCCACTCCTTTTCTACTGCTAATATTTGAACCAATGGAAGCAATCCAGATCAATTTAATATTATCTCTCATTATATCACTGTCTTTAATAACTAAAATAAAAAAAGATATAGATGTTGGAATTTTAAAGCGATTTATGATTGGAAGTGTTATTGGTTTACCACTTGGAATCGTTACTTTCATTGTTGTAGACATCAATAAGCTGAAATTAGCAATAAGTCTCATCATATTGCTATTAACGATCATGCTAATCCTTAAATTTCGTTTAGCTCAAAATAAGGGGAAAGACTTATTGGTTGGAGGACTGTCAGGTTCTCTCACAGCAAGTATAGGCATGCCGGGACCGCCTATTTTACTTTATTTTTCAGGAACAGATACTCAGAAAGAAAAGCTAAGAGGGACTACTTTAGCCTTTTATTTATTTATCTATTCAATGAGTTTGGTGATTCAAGTAATTTTTGCTGGAACAAATAAAACGGTCTGGCTATCAAGCGGGCTTGCTCTACCGCTAGTCTTGCTTGGTTTATATTTAGGTCAGCTTTTATATAAATGGGTCAATCAGAAATATTTTCAGATATTCACCTATTTTATTTTGTTGTTTACAGGAATCTACTTGCTAATTGACAGCTGGAAATAAAGGCGGATTCCCATTCGATTTTGGATGAGAATTCGCCTTTATTCATTATATAGAGATAAGATTTCTGCTTTATGCTTTTTGAATGCATAACAATCCAATACCAGGTAAAAGCTAATGATACATAGATTATAATGGAGCGATACAACGATGACTTTCTTACAACGTCTATATCATGCCAAGGGGAAAAAACCAAATGTTTCCGATTACGAGGAGGAAATATCCTCTGAACAAACTATTGCCACCCTGCAACACACGCTAGATAACTTTAAGGATTGTATTGATCTTGTTCATCGAACACTACCTGAAATTAGTATAAACCTTGTTTATTTCGGACATTTGATCGGGAGCGAAGAATTCTCTAATGAAATAACAATCCCTTTATCAGATATTCAGGCAAGTGAAGTTCAATTACTACTTAATAGAAGTCAATATCGTGAGGTAACCGACTCAAAAGTTGTTATTAATGGCATATTGAACGGAGAAGTAGCCATTTTCTACAATGAAAAAATATATTTAATTAATGTCTACAAACCAGATTCACGTTCTATTCAAGGCTCTGAATCTGAAACAGTCATTACTGGACCACATGATTCTTTTGTTGAAACCGCATCGATAAACTTATCGCTTATTCGTAGGAGGGTCAAAAGTTCCCATCTTAAAGTGTTAAAACTAGCTGTTGGGGAAGTCACTAAAAATGATGTGTATATTCTGTATATTGATGGATTAGCTAATATGGAGCATGTTCACGAATTAGTTAGACGAATTAATATCATTGAAATAGATGCAGTATACGACAGTAATATGTTAATTCAATACATTGACGACTCCCCTAATTCCATTTTCCCGTTATTCCCAACCAGCGAGCGTACAGATGTAGCTGTTTCAAAACTGGTAGCTGGGAGGGTTGTCGCGGTACTAGATGGGAGCCCATCAATATTCTCAGCTCCCGCATCCTTTTTCGAGTTTTTCTCATCTCCTGATGATTACTACCAAAGGTGGTTACTGGGTTCAGCGACTAGGTTGTTACGTTTTTTTGCTTTAATAATTACCCTATTATTCACGTCCCTATATGTATCAATAACAACCTTTCATTATGAAATGATACCTGAAACTCTCCTTCTAACACTAACTGAGTCTATAAGTAGAGTTCCATTTCCCCCAGTATACGAAGCACTCCTTATGGAGCTTACTATTGAACTACTACGGGAGGCTGGGGCTAGACTTCCAGCAAAAATTGGTCAAACTATTGGTATCGTTGGCGGTATCGTAATTGGCCAAGCAGCCGTACAGGCTGGACTTACGAGTAATATTCTAATTATTGCAGTTGCATCTTCTGCAATTGCATCATTCGTCATTCCTAGTTACATGATGAGCGCTTCTATAAGATTAATTAGATTTGGCTTAATTATTCTTGCAGGTGTTCTCGGAAATTTTGGTATTGTACTCGGTTTTGCATACATTATTATTCACTTATCAGGCCTTACAAGTCTAAATACTTCTTATTTAACACCAGTCGCACCATTTAACTTTAATGACTGGCTTGATATTTTCATTAGAGCACCATTTGCAGCAATGAAAAAAAGACCTTCACAATCAAAATCGCCAAATGTAGTCAAAAATAAAATGAAAGAATAAGAGGGAACAATAATGAAGGAGAAGCTGCATCCATTCCATGTATCGTTACTTGTATTTATGATGCAATCCGGGGTTATTGTTTTTTCCCTTCCCCGAATTATAGCCCATTCCATGGGCTATAACGGTTGGGCTACCTTAATATTATTTTCGGGAATAGTGATGTTTAACCTGTTATTAATCGGTTTAGTATATCGTCTAAGTAATGGTAAATCGATATTCCTTATTCTCGAGCAAGCATTGCCCAAAATAATTGTTTTTCCTCTTTATGCGGTGTTAATAACAGTATGGACGATGATCGGGTGCTTATCAGCAAAACAATACGTAATACTCTTCCAAGTTTTTGTTTTCCCAACAACGCACCCAATGTATATTAAAGCTATCGTTGATGTTCTTGCTTTTCTTCTAATTATTAAAGGTATTTATAACATATCTAAGGCGGCAACTACTTTCTTTTTTATTACTATTTGGTTAAATTTATTACTTTTGTTTTTTTCAAAGACTTTGATTGGGTGAATTTAACTCCTTTTATTTTTCAGGATACTTCAAATGTAGTGACAGGTGGGTTAAGTATTTTTACTGCCTTCTTAGGATATGAGCTTGTTCTGCTACTTTTTCCGTATTCCGAAAAGAATAAGGGCTTTATAAAGGCAGTTTTCATCGGTAATCTCATAACCACTTTTACTTACATAGCGGTATGTTTTATTTGTTTTGGCTTTTATAGCCTCCACCAATTAAAGAGATTGAAGTATCCATTAATTGATTTGTTAGCATACATTAAGCTTCCTTTTGTTGAGCGTATAGAAAATTTGTTTTTTGGTTTCTTTTTATTTACGACGTTGCTGGGGATTACGATGTACACATGGGCAGCATTAGAAGCGGCGCGAAGGGTTATGCCGAAGGCCAATCCAAATTGGCTTGCTGCTATTCTAATAAGCATTGCATTTGCTGTAGCATGGATACCAGATATACTAAGCAAAGTAGAGAAGTGGCTACAATACTTTGGAGCTATTGAAGTTGGAGTTGCTTTTGGATTACCACTCCTTTTGCTAACGATCTTGATTATCAATAAAGGAGTACAAAATCATGAATAAGTTAAAACAATTTATTATTCCAATATTAATTATCATTATAGTAATGCTACTAAGTGGATGTGGCGATCAACGTTTATTGGAGCAACTCGGTTTTTCTCAAACAATAAGTTATGACCTGGTAGATGAGAATAATGGGAATGGTGAGAATGATGAGGATACAAAAAATAAATTGAAGATTACAATTTCTTTACCTAAAGTGAACACTGAAAGTGGGAAAATAGAAAGAGAGCTACTTACTGATAATGCTCCAACAAGTAAGGAGGCGCGAATTATTCTAGCTAGTCAAACGGAATTAATGCTCGTAAGCGGCCAATTACGAAACACACTTTTTGGTGTGAAATTAGCTGAACAAGGATTATGGGAACATATTGATACGTTATTACGTGATCCGTCAATTTCCCCAAGGCTTAAAATTACGGTTGTTGATGGAAGTGCGCATGATCTCTTAGTAAAAGACTACCCAGCACATCCTAGAACTGGACTATACATCGATCATTTATTAAAAAAAGAGGCAGATGCTCAGACTATCCCCAAGATCAATTTACATGAGTTTACAAGGGATTATTTTGATGATGGTATAGATCCTGTTGTACCTATTATTAAGGATAACGGTAAACATATTAGCTTAGATGGCATTGCCTTGTTTCGGGAGGATCGCTATATTACCAAAATTAAACCTGATCAAGCTTTAATTTTCGCAATGATGCGAGCGGGTTTTACACGGGGAGAAATAAGCATTGATCTAGCAGAGACTGGTAGAGAGAATGAACATATTATGTTTGGTTCCATAATCGGGAAAAGAAAGATCAAGGCTTCATCTAATATTGAAAATGATCACTATAGAGTTGATATTAATATGAATATTAAAGGTTCTGTATT
>DXHF01000400.1 GCA_019113605.1 Candidatus Paenibacillus intestinavium | reverse complement strand
TAAGACAATCTAATGTTCCTTCTCCTCCATCAGCTAATGGAATCACAATCGTCTCAGCTTCTGGCATATAGTTGTGAACTCCTTTTTGAATCGCACGCGATGCCTCAATTGCGGATACGCTTCCTTTAAATGAATCTGGTGCAATAATAATTTTCAAACCGACCACCTACTTTCTAATTATTAGAAACAATGAATAATAACAGTCAATTTCCAAAAACGAACATGATTACTTTTTCACTTCTATATACATATAAAAAGGTAATGGAGGTGACGATTCATGCCATCACGCAATGATAAGGTGACGACTGGAATTTCTAATCTTGCAAACTATCTAATAAATGAGCAAAAATTAGATGGCTCCTGGCGTTATTGCTTTGAGAACGGAACTATTATCGATTCCTATATGTTGATACTGTTACGATCTTTAGGTTCTCCTAATGAGATCATAATACAACAATTGTATAATCGCATTGTATCACAGCAGCATCCTAATGGTTATTGGAGTTTATATAGCGATGAAGATCAGGGAAATTTATCTGCAACGATCGATGCCTATTATGCGTTACTTTATTCAGGCTACAGTTCATCTACAGATGAATCGCTACGTCTTGCGCAGCAATATATTATCGCACAAGGTGGGCTTTACGCTTCAAAGAGTCTATTAAGTAACGCAATACTTGCTGCAACAGGTCAGATCAAGTGGCCAAAATCCATCAAATCAATCCCACTAGAAATCATTCTTCTACCTAATATACTACCTATAAACATATTTCAATTTTCGGGTTATTCGAGAGTCCATCTACTTCCGATGCTCACTATGGCAAATCGTAATTATTCTATCCAAACGAATAGCACACCTGATCTCAGTCATCTTCAAACTAGTCGCATAGATGCTAGTGAACAGGTTTCAGAGGAATACGCACAAATGATCGAAATGATTGAATTAGGAAAAAATAGATTAATCGGTAGCACGCGTTCTCTCCATGATATTGCAGCATCTAAAGTGGAACAGTTTATATTAAATCGTATTGAAGCAGACGGCACTTTATATAGCTACGCTAGTAGTACTATTTTAATGGTGTTTTCTTTACTTGCACTAGGATACGACCAACAGCATCCAACGATTGCTAGAGCTGTGCAAGGCTTAATTAATATGCAATGTAATAGTAACAGTGATATAACAACGATACAAAATTCACCGTCCACCGTTTGGGATACGGCATTAATTTCTTATGCATTACAAGAAGCAGGAATTAAGGATGACCATCTTGTAATTCGTAACGCAGGAACATATTTACTTTCAAAGCAGCAGCATAACAAAGCGGATTGGAGCGTTCATAATGCAAATACAACTGCTGGAGGTTGGGGCTTCTCGGAAACAAATACGCTAAATCCAGATGTCGACGACACTACTGCCGTGCTACGTGCTATGGAGAGCTTGAGTCACAATAACTCTGTCTACTTAGAATCTATTCATCTCGGATTAAATTGGGTGTTATCTATGCAAAATAATGACGGTGGCTGGCCAGCATTTGAGAAAAACACAAACAATAAAATGCTTACTTGGATAGCATTAGATGGTGCAAAATCTGCAGCAATTGATCCTTCCGAAGCCGATCTTACAGGGCGGACATTGGAATATCTAGGAAATTTCAGAGGACTTAATGATCAGAATAGTAGTGTCAAAAAGGGGGTAGATTGGTTATTAGCTCATCAAGAGCGTAATGGCTCATGGTACGGTAGATGGGGTGTTTGCTATATATATGGTACATGGGCGGCAATAACTGGCTTAATGGCTACTGGATCATCTTCGAATGATAAAGCGATCCAAAAAGCTGTTCACTGGCTTATTAGTATTCAAAACAGTGATGGTGGCTGGGGTGAATCATGCAGCAGTGACATTGTTCGGCGCTATGTCCCGCTTTCCGAAAGTACACCGTCACAAACGGCTTGGGCATTAGATGCTTTAATCACCGTACATGATCAGCCGATTTCTGTAATTAAGAGAGGGATCGATAGACTGCTTACATCGTTACAGGAAAATAACTGGTTAACTACTTATCCGACGGGTGCAGGTCTACCAGGGAACTTCTATAATCACTATCATAGCTATCGTTACATATGGCCACTCGCGACGCTAGCTCATTATCAGAGGAAATTCGGAATGGATAACGAAGAACATGCATTCGAACGCTAGCCAATATCGAGACTGAAGCAAACTTGGGAAGGTTAGTAAGCTTCCGATATATATTTCATGCAGAAGCATCGTAGGTACGCGTGTACCAATTACGTACGCTTGCGTTTTCACCTTCCTCAAGTAGCGCTCCATCTTCTCGATTTGCAAAAGCCGACTTTTTCAACATCTGTAGATTTAACTTTCAAATTGCTAAGCTCTTATTCTTTAATAACCAGCTTAAGCGGTGCTGCAATTAATTTTTCCACCGTTTTTCCATCCAAAACATCTTTTGCGGCTTGGACAGCAAGTTGTCCAATTAAATCAGGTTGTTGGGCAATTGTCCCTGTTAATTTTCCTGCTTGAATGGAATTAAGTGCATCTTCATTTCCATCGAAACCTATAATAGGAATGTTTTTTCCAGAGCTTTGAATCGCTTCTATTGCACCAAGCGCCATCTCATCATTGTGAGCAAAAACAGCTTGCACGCCCGGATTTCCTTGCAATAGGTTTTCCATAACCGTTAATCCTTTCGTTCGATCGAAATCGGCTGTTTGCTTTGCAACAATATTTAGCTGAGTATCTGCAATTTCATGAAACCCTTTACCGCGTTCACGAGTAGCAGAAGCCCCCGGTGAACCTTCCAGCTCAATTACTTTTGCACCCTTTCCAACTTGCGCTACAATATATTCAGCTGCCATAGATCCGCCTTTTACGTTATCAGATGCTACTAATGCTTGCACTTCACCTTTGTCAGCTGATCGATCCAAGGTTACCACTGGAATAGCTAAACTATTGGCAGTCTGTACAACTGTCGAAATTGCAGATGAATCTACGGGGTTAATTAATAGCGCGTTAACACCTTTTTGCATTAAATCTTCTACATCATTACTTTGTTTCGCTGAGTCATTCTGAGCATCAATAACGAGTACTTCGATTCCAAGCTTGTTAGCCTCTGCTACGACTCCATCCTTGACGGATACAAAAAACGGATTATTCAATGTAGATATGGATAATCCAATTTTTATATTACCTAACTTTCCACCGCTGTTAGGCTTTGCCCAATTTGGAGGCTCTAGTGAACAACCTGTCATTACGATTAAAAGTATCGAAATCAAAATTAACGTTAATTTTCTCATATTGATATTCTCCCTCTTATACAACTTTCTTACGGTCTAATAGTACGGCAATCGCAATTACAATCCCTTTTACAACCATTTGATAAAAAGAAGATACACCGAGCAAATTGAGACCATTATTCAATATTCCGATGATGAGCGCTCCAATTAACGTACCTACAATACGTCCACGACCACCAGTTAAGCTTGTCCCTCCTAGTACTACTGCGGCAATAGCATCTAACTCATATGAAGTTCCCGCTGTTGGTTGTGCGGAGTTCAATCTCGAGGTCAAGATTGCTCCTGCTAAAGCCGATAGCATACCAACTAATGAATAAATCATAATTTTAATCCGATTCACTTTAATACCAGAAATAATTGATGCCTTTTCATTCCCACCTATGGCATAGGTTTTTCGACCAAATGGTGTTTTGTGAAGTACAACCCACAAAATTGCAAATACGATAATCATTGAGATGGCTGGAACAGGTATTCCTAGGAAATATCCTCGTCCAAACAGTTGGAACATTAAGCTATCTCCAAGTCCTGTGATCGGATTCCCATTCGTATATACAAGTGTTAATCCTCGAAAAATAGTCATAGTCGCTAATGTCGCAATAAAAGGTGCCATTCTTCCCTTTGTAATTAGAACACCGTTAACAGCTCCCATTACTCCACCTAATACACAACCTGCAATGATTGCTAGTATGGGATCCCAACCCGATAGCATAAGGTTGGCCATGATCGCACTAGAGAGTGCAAGAATTGATCCGACGGATAGATCAATCCCACCTGTCAGAATAACAAAAGTCATCCCGAATGCAATAAGCGCATTAATCGCCACTTGTCTAAGCAAATTGAGAATGTTAAGAGGCTCCATAAAACTTGGGTTAAGTACCGTTACTATAATAATGAGAATGATCAATCCTAGTAATGGCCCAAGTTTCTGTGTAAATTGTCCAAGCTGTATGCCTTTGTTTTCTCGCTCATCCTTAGTT
>DXHF01000399.1 GCA_019113605.1 Candidatus Paenibacillus intestinavium | reverse complement strand
ATATCCTCTAATCCATAATTAGTGGCGACAATATCATAGGATTTAATGTTTATTTCCTTTAAAATGCTATACCCTACTCTCATAGCTAACACTCCATTATTCACCAGTCTGTTAGAACCTATTTCAAATGAAAAAGAAAAAGACTTTATTCCATTCAAATATGAACGAAATAGCGCCTTTTTGATTTAAAACCAGCTGCAATAAATTAAAAGTTAATCAGCATTAATAAATTCCCCTTGAATAGGTTGACTGCCATCCTTCCATTGCACAGTAATAGCTTCCGATTCAAATAAGTTACTGCCACCCGACACTTGGAAATGAAGATGGGGTTCACTCGAATTTCCAGAATTTCCGATCTGACCAATGACTTCACCCCGTTCTACTTTATCTCCTGGCTGTACAGTAACTGATCCTTTTTTGAGGTGAGCGAGATAGCTGAACTCGCCGCCATGATCAATGACAACCAAATTCCCAGCTGGAACTTTTTCATTGGCAACACCAACAGGTTCGTTGTCTACGATATCATTGATGACGGAGACTACTGTACCGTCTGCAGGAGCAAGTGCCTCTTGTCCGAAGGCGAAATAACTTTCATTGAGACTGGGGTCGCCTGCATAGGACTTGCCATCCTTTGCTTGTATTAAGTCATACGCATAACGCTGGCTAGCTAGTTCATAATGATAGTTTTGAAATACATTCGTGCCACCCCAGAACACTAACCATTCGCCTTGAAACGGAAAATCAAATGCCGTTTGTGTCATATTATCATCTGTATCTGGATAAGTGACCAGATCTTGAATTTGTAATCCGATAATCTCCCCATCATCTCCAAATGCCGCTAATATCCCTTTATCTCCCTCGCTACTCAACCAAACACGTATATCCATTTCATTGTGAAGAAGGCTGGATGAAGAACGGAAGGCATCAACTCCTGTAATAAAGGATACCGACATTGCTGCAAAATCTGCTTGACTCACTTGTGCTTGAAATTCTGTGCTAAATTGTTTGTAAATCGTTTCATGTTTACCGCTCAGCATAAAATCAGCCAATTCTTCTGGCTGCATCGCGGCATGCTCTGATGCTGGTGTAACAGTTGTTTCTCCTGTCATCGATTGGCCGTCTTTCATTTTGTTATCGCCTCCATTTCCACAGGCACTTAATGTCCCTAGCATTATACTTGCCACTAATACTACGGTCATAATACGCTTTTTGGATCGATTGATCTCTTTCACTCTCTTAGTATTCGTTGTCATCCCTTTGTCCTCCTAGTTACTACGTCAGCTTAAGTTCGCTTATTGAACTTCCTCATTCAATAAAGGTTCAAAATGCGGGCTTTCAGAATCGAGAAGATGGAGCGCTACTTGCGGAAGGAGGAAACGCAAATGTACGTGTTTGGTACATGCGTACCGGACTTCCCAAGTTCGCTTCATATTCGACGTCGACTAAGCTACAACGCCAAACATCGTTATCAAAGCCCGCTGTTTGAACTTCTTCTCATAGTGTAGCAATGTAATCTTATGTCAGCCGAAACCCAACATAAACATTACCTTAACTATTGTCTAGCTACAGCGAGTAAAAATTAAGACTCCGTTAAGATTCCCTTCTAATATTAGCGAAGCAGCCATGATAGAATGACATTATAGAAACATAAGGCGGGTGAGCTGATGAAGGAAGCAGCTATTCTACTAGTAGATGATGAACAATCTATTGTAGAGCTACTACAAACTGTTCTACTTAAGGAAGGCTTTAAGATAATAGATTCGGCTAGTTCAGCAGAAGCAGCGATAGAGGCTTGTAAAAACAATAGCTATGACATTATTATTCTAGATGTGATGCTACCAGGTCGTAGCGGTTTTGAGGCAACACCATTTCTGAGAGAAGTAACGAACGCTCCAATTTTATTTTTGTCCGCTCGCTCTTCCGATTTTGATAAGCTTAGCGGTTTTGCAGTTGGCGGTGATGATTACATCGCGAAACCTTTTAATCCACTTGAGGTCGTAGCACGAATTCGTTCTCAGCTTCGGCGTTATTGGGCTGCTAATAATCAAAGTGGTGTAGATAATGGACTTAGTCAGCAACCTACTCAAACAAAAAGTATAGTGTATGATTTTGGACATTTTCAAGTATATAAAGAAGCAGGCGAACTGATCGTCGAAGGAAAATCGGTAGCCTGTCCAGCACTAGTGTTCCAGCTGCTACTATTTTTGTGCCGACATCCCAACCAAATTTTTAGTAAACGTGAGCTGTATGAGCAGGTTTGGGGTGAAGATTCATTCAATGATGATAATACGGTTATGGTACATATTCATCGTATACGAGAGCGTATTGAAATTGATCCAGCAAATCCGAAGTGGATTGTGAATGTACGAGGAATGGGATATAAGCTCGTGCAGCCGCGTACTGAGTTCGGAGATATAGTATGAATATGAAACGACGCCTTACCGTCCGATTTATTATTCAGATGATCATTGCCGCCTTTACAGCCTTGATCATCGCTTCAGTTTGCTTAATTTGGGTGTTTCAACAATTGAACGAAATTAGCATCAATAAAGATTTCGCTTCAGTTGGTCTCGAGCAGTTAGTTGAATCCTCGAAGCTTACGCCCGATGGTATACGTTTTGATGCTAAGTTGCTAGAACAAGTAAAGCTCAATAATGGCTGGCTGCAAAGCTTGGATGAAAATGGAGCAGTTGACCATTCTTATCTTGTGCCAAATGATGTGCCGAAGCGCTATGCACCAGGTGAGTTAGTAGATTATTGGACGAAAAAGAAGCCTTTTCCATATGATCTATATTTGTGGATTCAAGAGAAAAATGGAAAAACCTATACATTAGTATATGGTTTTCATGGTGAAATCGAGCATATATTAGAGCAGACGACGGAGCAAGCGAGTTTATCTCCAGAGGGGCAATTAATTATTCCGGAAGCTACTGCTCATCAACTTAAGTTACTAGGTGGGTTTATTCAACTGCTTAACCAGGAAGGAACGGAGCTCGCTTCTTATAATAAACCAGATCATATTGGTACATATTACAGTGTTTCTGAGTTAGCACTTCGGTCTATGTATTACGATCGATATGGGTATCAGATGAACTCATCTTATGATGCTAGCACCGGAAGAACTTGGGTCGTTATGCTTCCTATTGCGATGGGAGGAGCTAATGAACAAGGTAGCGTATTGCCAGCAGAAGGTAGAATATTGTTAATTGGAGGCAGCAGTATGATTGTAGCTGTAGTTGCCATTTTACTGCTGCTGTCTCTATGGAATGCTCATCGCTTTGGCGGTCCTATGCTACATATGCTCACTTGGCTGGATGGCTTAAGTCGAGCTGAATATAGGGAGCCACTTGATCGACGTGGCTTAGCACGCAGCAAGAAACGTTCAGGGAAATGGCGACCTAGATATCGTGTATTTATTGATGTGATCCATTCTATCGATAATCTCTCTCGGACGTTACTACGGCAACAGGAGCTGCGCAAGCAAAATAATAGTTTGCGGGATGAATGGATTAGCGGTATTACTCATGATTTGAAAACTCCGCTATCCTCTATAAAAGGATACGCTCATATGCTCGCTGAACCTGGCTATGAATGGAGTACCGAAGAAGTACGTAAGTTCTCGACGATTATGCTTGAGAAATCTGCACATATGGATGGACTCATTAACGATCTTGCACTGACCTATCGAATCAATGCAGGCGTGAAACCTGCTGAAGGAGAACTGCTCGAGCTGAATAGCTGGCTGTCTACAGTATTGGATCAAGCAGGCAATCATCCATCCTTTTTCAAAAAACATATTCAGTTCAAGCCTGCCCCAATAGACATTGTAGTAAAGCTTTATGGTCCATGGCTTGAGCGAGTTGTATTAAATATAGCTGCTAATGCACTGATTCATAATTCCCCAGATACGAAACTTCATGTATCGGTATGGTCAGATGAAGCGAAGCAGCAAATTATTATCAAATTCGTTGATAACGGCCAAGGGATGGATGAGAATACAGCAGCGCGGCTCTTTGAACGTTACTTTAGAGGTACAGATACGAATGTGATGTCAGAAGGTTCGGGTCTTGGAATGGCCATTGCCAAAGATCTTGTGGAAGCAATGCATGGAATTATTGAAGTAGAAACTTCAGTAGGCAAAGGTACGACAATTCGCTTAATCTGGTCAAACCTTGAACTGGAAAATACGATTAAAGAAAGATCCTTCTAAAAAGACGAAACCACAAGGCTTCGTCTTTTTAGAACAATTGGCGAAATTTTATTAACGCTAGCTCAATTCTGTTCTTCCTAATACTCTGATTCTGCACCCTTATAACCGTCTCCAAAAGCTTAACAACGACTTTCTCTGTTGCAAAGATCATAAATATTTTCGAAAACCACTTTAATACTTTATTGATAGCTATATATGTAAGCACCGTTTTCTGAATAATGATGCGGTGCTTGCTAGAAAAGATTACAGCTACTCCTTTTCCGCAATTTTCTCTTGGGCGAGACGAATCATTTCTCGAACCATGGAGCCGCCAATTTTTCCACCGACATGCCCTACCGATTCCGTAGTCAAATGACCATTTTCTCCAGGATGAAGCGGAACTCCAAGCTCTGCAGCAACTTCATACTTCACATTATCTACTTTGTTTGGATCGACGGCATATCCTTCACGCTTCATAACTTCCGCTTTGAATGCTTGCATTTCTTGTTCTACTCCTGGTACTACATAGCTTCTCTTTCTTCTTGCCATTATGTTCAACTCCTTAAACCTTTTTGTTCACCTTCTGAGTAAACTTCTCTGTTAATAAAAAGTTCACCTCGAAAGCATACACTTAGACGTCGTTCTCCATAAGATGCCCAGAAGTATAAGTTTTAATTAGCTATTCATCCTCTATCATAAAGTTTGCTTTAAGTGGCTTATAACGGTATTTCTCCAAGTTAATAAAGCCTTTTTCATCCATTTCAATACCTTCATCGCTTAAATAAAGCTGCTGCTTAAAGCGAAACTCATCATCCGTAATCGCAATTTCTCCTTTGGCATTAACGACTCTATGCCAAGGTAATTCATACCGCGAGCTCATCGAATGCAAAATTCTTACGACTTGTCTCGCACCTCTTGCACTTCCAGCTAATTCAGCAATTTGCCCATAGGTCATAACATAACCTGCTGGAATTCTTTGTATAATTTCAATGACTCTCTTAGTAAATGGCTGCATTAAGGTTATCGCCCCCATTATATATTGTAACATTAATGAGCGAATAAATTGTTCGCATGACAAACATCAATTTCATCCATATTGTCATAACTTTAGTCTACTATATTGCTCACAAAAGTAGCCATCGCTTTCAACTAAGAAAGGATGGCTACTTACTTTCCATGTTACAACCCATACATTGCGATATACCTTCATTGATTTATTCTAATACCTAGCTACAACCACTTTTTTTCTAGTGTAAAACTCTACGCCATCTTTACCATTCGCATGTAAATCACCGTAGAACGATTTCTTATATCCTGAGAATGGGAAGAATGCCATCGGGGCTGGAACACCAACATTAATCCCTAGCATTCCTGCATCAATATGATCGCGATAGTAACGAATCGCCTTAGCGCTATCCGTATACAGAACACCGCCATTCGCAAATTCAGATTGATTAGACAATGCGATAGCCTCTTCAAGTGTATCTACTCTAACGATAGCTAATACTGGAGCAAACACTTCATCTTGCCAAATTTTCATCTCACTAGTTACATGGTCAAAAATTGTTGGACCAATGAAATACCCTTTCGTATACCCCTTAGCAGCTTCTCTTCCATCTAATAGTAGAGTTGCACCATCCTGCTCTGCACTTTCAATATAACTAACCGTTCTCTCCTTGTGGCTTTGACGAATAACAGGTCCTAAGAAATAATTGCTTTCACTTCCATCTCCCATAGATAGTTGTGAGGCTGCTTCTACTAGCTTAGCAATAAGCGGTTCTGCTACATCTCCAACAGCAACGACCACTGAGGTCGCCATACAACGCTCACCCGCTGAACCAAAGGAAGCATTAATAATTTCTTTCACCGTTAGCTCAAGATTCGCATCGGGTAATACGATGGAATGATTTTTCGCACCCGCTAAAGCTTGAACTCTTTTCCCATGAGCCGCAGCTGTTTTGTATACATACTCGGCTACTGGCTGTGAGCCTACAAAGGAGATTGCACTAACCATTTCATTCTCCAGCAATTCATTCACGACTTCATGTGAGCCATGTACGATATTGAGAACACCTGCAGGTAGTCCCGCTTCAGTCATTAGCTCTGCAAGCTTACCAGCCAGAATCGGTGTTCTTTCTGATGGCTTTAATACAAATGTATTACCACATGCAATAGCAATTGGGAACATCCAGCAAGGAACCATCATCGGGAAGTTGAATGGAGTGATCCCCCCTACAACCCCGATCGGATAGCGATACATAGCAGACTCTAATCCCGTTGCAATATCAGGTAATACACTTCCCATCATGAGAGTTGGTGCTCCTGCCGCAAACTCAACACATTCTATACCTCGTTGTACTTCGCCATAAGCTTCACCATAGCTTTTACCATTTTCAATCGTAATCAGTTTAGCTAGCTCTTCCCAATGCTCAACTAACAATTGTTGATATTTGAACAGTATTTTGGAACGTCGAGGAACGGCTGTATTTTTCCACATTGGGAAAGCGCTACTTGCTACTTGAATAGCATGCCTAACTTCCTCTTTCGATGAATGAGGTACTAGTGCTATCGTTTCTCCAGTCGCAGGATTAGGTACCTCCTCTATTCTTTCCGTAACTGAAGCTACCCATTGACCGCCAATATAATTTTGAATTTGAATAATGGATTCCATATTTCATTGCTCCCTTCTAGCTCTTTACTTATCTATAACCGCTTTAATTTGTTCGAGTGTCGGCATCGCATCTGAGCAGCTATGACTGGAAACTACAATCGATGCAGCTGCTGCACCCCATTGTTGACAAGTCGGAATCGATTGTCCCGTCATTAAGCCATAAATAAATGCACCTGCAAATGAATCTCCCGCTCCAAATGTTTTGATAACTTGTGCCGGGAATATGGTTCCTGTATATTGCTTCCCAGCTTGCGTGTAAACTACCGACCCGTCTCCACCATGCTTGATCACAACCAATTGCGATCCCTTATCTAGCCAGCGCTTTGCAATCTGCTCATCTGTTGCTGCAGGTCGATTAAGCATATGTTCAAGCAACTTAAATTCATCACGTCCACCAAAAATAACGTCGCTTTTTTCAGCAATTAAGCTAGCGTAGATGCCAGCCTCCTCCGTTGATGTCCAGGTGTACGGTCTATAATCAATGTCGAACATTACGACAACATTATTCATTTTGGCAAGTTCAACAGCTTTCAGTGCAGCTTCACGTGATGGACTTTGAGCTAAGGCGGTGCCAGAAATTAAAATCGCTTTGCTACTCGCAATGAATGCCTCGTTAATATCATCGGGCTCAAGCTTAAGATCAGCTACATTATCACGATACATAAGTATACTGCATTCTGCCGGGGATTTAATTTCTGTGAAAGCTAAGCCCGTTATTGTACCGGAACGATCCACGATCACATTTTGCGTATCAATCTGACGTTGTTCCAAGTAATTTCTAATAAATCGACCATGCTGATCATCAGAGATGCGGCCTATAAATCCTGTTTTTAATCCTAGCTTTGCTGCAGCAATCGTAATATTAGCAGGGGAGCCGCCTACATATTTGGTAAAGCTAATCGTTTCTTCCATCGGTCTATTGATTTCGTTCGCGTTAAGATCAATACATAATCTACCTAATGCTATTAAATCAACTGATTTCGTCTTATCAAATGAAAGCATCGCCTGTCACTCTCCTCCTATTTATTCTTATCCCAAGAATCCGAAATCCACTCATGATCCTTATCATTCGTGAATTTCCAGCTTCGCACCGGACCTGCCATTACGTTTAAGTAATATCCCTCGTAACCTGGTGGAGCACATACAGGGTGATAACCTTTCGGAACAAGAACAACATCATTATTAGCAACGACCATCGTTTCATCTAGTTCACGATCATCCGTATATACACGTTGAATTGCAAATCCATGCTCAGGTAATACTTTATGATAGTAGGTCTCTTCCAAATACGATTCCTCTGGCAATCGAAGCTCATCGTGCTTATGCGGAGGATAGCTGGACCAATGTCCTTCTGGCGTAAATACTTCAACGACTAGCAGACTATCTGCTGACTTAGATTCAGGTAGTATATGATGAATTAATCGCTCAGTATGTCCTTTTCCTCTAACCTCTACATCCATATCAGCTGGTGTAATTAGCCGTGCTTCATAGTTTCCTTGACCAGGAGCTTTACAGAAAGCAAGCTCAGCTTCCGTCTCGGCAACAATTTCAACTGTTTCATGTGCTGGAATATAGACCGCATATGGTGCAATCTTTTCAAATACATTCATTCGTTTTCCGATGCCGCGCCATTGGCCATGATTCGTTTTAACAGATACGATTCCTGTCAATACGACGACAACAACTTCATTTTCCAATGTTTCTTGCACCGTCTGTTGTCCTACTTGCAATGCGATAACTTCAAATCCAACATATTTCCAATTGGCTGATTGTGGTGTAATGTCTATACATTGACCTGTTGTTTCATTATAATTTGAAGAAATCTTTAATTTTCCCATAGTGTTATCCTCCTACTGTATTTCTTCCAATCGAACTAATCGACCTTGAAGCAATGACTGTTTGGCTGCAAAAGCTATGCGTTCAGCTTGATAACCATCATAGGCGGAAACAAGTGGCGGAAGATCACCGAGTATACTCTCTACAAAACAATTGACTTCCGTTTCATAAGACTCGATATAACGATCCAAGAAGAAATATTTAGGGTGATCCGTTACAATCGCTTCCTCTGTACTTACCTTTACGGTCGTAGGAACATCGTTCTCCACACTAATGTTTCCCTTTTCGCCGAATACTTCAACACGCTGATCATATCCATATACAGCTTTTCTACTATTATCAACTACGCCCAATGCGCCATTAGCAAAACGTAAAGTAACAATAGCTGTATCAATATCGCCAAGTTCACCAATTT
>DXHF01000037.1 GCA_019113605.1 Candidatus Paenibacillus intestinavium | reverse complement strand
ATTCTTCGCCACTCTTCCGTTATAGAAAGTACACTGTCCATCGGTATCATAGCTGGTAGCGGTGAAATTGATGCCCAGATCCACGCCAACGACTTGATGGATGCTTACTGTTGAAACTTCTTCCGATGCTTTTGTCATTGGGATATGCAAGAAGAACTTCCCACGTCGAATCACAAGTTTGGCGGTACCGAACATCCAAGAGCCATCGAAGTAGATATCCATCCTTTTCCGGACATAGGGAACCTTGATCCGACCTGTTAATGTATTGATCGAGAACATCTGCTGACTTAGCGAATAGTCACGATGCCAGACGAGATCATATTCGGGCTTTTTAAACTGAACTCGTGTCCAGGGATGATGGCTACTGTTTAGTGACTTATAACGAGCAACAACGGTCTTGAGGACAGATTGCGCCATCTGAGAGCGAAGCAAATAGGTCTGGCGCAGATGACGATAGTGTTGCTTATGCAAGAAAATCGTAGACATCCTTTTGGACTCGAACACAAGCTGAGAGACATCGTTACAAGCGTCACGATAAGCGCGTACAGTCTGAAGCAGTTGCTCCGCTTGCTCAGTTGTGGGCATGATCTTGATTTTGGCGGTAAGCGTCAGCTTATTCATGTTTAGAATCACCTCGTATGATCAGGGTAAGGACTCCGGTTCACAGCATAAGAAGTTAGTCATATCCCCATTATATCAAACATACGTTCGTGTCTGTAGTTTTTTTATTCGATTGAAGAAAATAATTAAAAATACTTTGAAGGGAGGAAAGGATTCGATGGCAGTGTCGATGATGGGAGACCGCGTCAATTCCTCTCACGACTGAAGTCACGAGTGTCCTTTACGCTCTTATGAAAATTATGATCGTGGATGATGAGGTAATTATTCGTACAGGGTTAGAAAAAGTAATAAAGTGGGGAGACCTTGGTCTAACCTTACTGCCTCTCGCTTCGTCTGCAGAAGAGGTTCTTGAGCGGATTGAAGAAGAACGACCAGATATATTAATGACGGATATTCGAATGAGCGGTAAGACGGGATTGGAATTATCAGAGGAAGTGAAAGAGATCTTTCCTAACCTTGAGATTATCATATTGACGGGATACGATGATTTTATGTATACACAGCAGGCAATACGCCAACAAGTTAGCGATTATCTACTGAAGACGAGTCGACCGGAGGATATTATTCGAACCGTGTTAAAGGCAAAGCAACGGGTAGAGGAGCGCCGAGTTACCCAAAGTAAGGATCATATGAAAAATAGAGAGGATCGCTATCGTCTCTTAAAACGCTACATTATTGATGGAGAGCAGTTACAGCAAGAGGTCGGAATTCTATTTGAGAAAAATTCTTCTACGTTAGAACAATGTCATCAAGGATGGCAAATCATCGTTATATCGGCCGAGGGCTGGGGTCAATCTGCTTCGGAACAGGAGTTACTTCTATTTGGCGTTGATAATATGGTTGCAGATCTACTTCCTTGCATAAGTTTTGTATATAAAGATAATGTAATTGTGGCTATATCAATGGGTAAATTAGAGAGCGAGAAGCAAATGCGTCGAGTGATCTTTGAGAAGATCACTCGTTTACTGAAGTGTCAGCTAACTGTTGTTGCCGGTCAGCAGATTGATTATCCTAGTCAATGGCATGAATCATACTTGACAGCGGTAACGGCCAAATCATATCAATCGCTGCTAGAGCAAAATCAATGGGAGTATGAAGATATTAAGCATCGAAAAGGTGGAACGACAGTTTGTTCCTATGAAGAGGAGATGGAGCTATCATTACAACTTCTTGAAGATGATCCTATAGCGCTGAAACTATGGGTGCAAAGCTATATTAATCATCTGCTTGATGACCCAGAGGTTACACCTCAATCACTTGAGAGTGCTATTCAGTCGGTTGTTATTGCAGCACATCGATGGATTGATCGTGTACTTTCGGCCATTGGTCGGAAGGGATCACAGGAAGTAAGTTTGCCATCCCTGCAATATAAGCTTGATCGTAACCCTAACGATACTCTGTTTCAACATCTGCATATGATTATGAAACTTTATCATCATTATTATGCAGAAGGAAAGACTGCACATATCCAAAAAGCGATCGTCTATATTGAGGAGCAAATTGGAAAGGATTTGAGATTGCAACAGGTAGCTGAGTTTGTACATCTTCATCCGAATCATCTCAGCGAAATCTTCAAAAAAGAAACGGGTATGAAATTTGTCGATTACGTTACTGGTAAGAAGGTTGGGCGAGCTGCTGAAATTCTAGCAACCTCACCTGCCAAAGTTAGCGAAGTAGCGAATAGAGTTGGATACGAGGACGTAAAGTATTTCGGACAAATTTTCAAAAAGTATACCGGACTAACACCAAGTGAATATAGAGATAGGACCCGGAAAGATTTATAAGAATAGTGGAAAAGGGTGATCATATTGATCCAGGCAACGAAAAATAATGAATACTATGAATTGAAAAGTGCCACTCTTCTACCTAAGGCATCAGGGTTTTTATGGAATGAGAAAATGATGATTCATATGAATTGTCGCGGATATGCTGTAACCCAGTTCATGCAACCAGAACCCGCAAAATACTCCCATGCTCCCAATTTGGAAGCCAAATCATTTATGCAACCTGAGCAGCCTTACTATGCTCATCATCCTGGTCGCTTTCTATATGTGAAGGATGAAGAAAGCGGAGAAGTTTTCTCTGCTCCATACGAACCTGTACGCAAGCCAGCAGATAACTTTTCTTTTGCTGTTGGTAAAAGCGACATCGTGTGGAACGTTGAATGTAATGGAATATTAATAGAAATAAGCTTAAGTTTGCCTAAAGCAGATGCTATGGAGCTTTGGCAAGTGAAGGTAAAGAACATTTCACAGCGGCAACGTAATATAAGCATTTACCCATATTTTACTGTCGGCTACATGTCGTGGATGAATCAATCCGGAGAATACAATGAAAATTTACAAGGAATTGTATGTTCATCAGTTACTCCTTACCAAAAATATAATGAATATGACAAAATAAGAGAATTTAACGATAAAACCTTTTTACTAGCTGACGAGAAGCCTTCTGCATGGGAAGTTAATCATGAAGCATTTGAAGGAGAAGGTGGAATTTCAATGCCTTCTGCAATTAGTAATGAAGAACTAGGAAAAGGAGATGCACGATACGAAACGCCAGTAGCTGTCCTTCAATATCGAATAAATCTGCTTCAAGAAGAAGAGCAATCATATCGATTTATCTTTGGACCAGCTAACAATGATGAACAAATTGCACAAATTCGAAAAGCTTATTTTATAGATAAAAACTCGGATAATGAAGATGGTTTTGAATTAGCTAGGCGAGAATATGATGCGTACATTAGAGAAGGTAAAGGGTGCATTGAGATTGAAACTCCGGATTCTGATCTAGATAACTTTGTTAATCACTGGTTGCCCCGCCAAATCTATTATCACGGCATAACGAATCGTCTCACGACAGATCCACAAACCCGTAACTTCCTCCAGGATCATATGGGGATGAGTTATATTAAACCGCAAATAGCTAGAGAAGCTTTTCTACTAGCATTGAGCCAACAAAAAGTAGGTGGTGCCATGCCAGATGGTATTATTCTACATCAGGATGCCGAGTTGAAATATATTAATCAAGTCCCGCACACGGATCATTGTGTATGGTTACCTATTTGCTTAAGTACTTATTTAGATGAAACAAATGATTATGCAATATTGGATGAACAAGTACCATTTGCAGATAGTGAGGAACTAGCATCAGTATTTGAACATATAGATCGAGCGATGCAATGGTTAATCCATGATCGAGATAGTCGGGGACTGAATTATATCAATCAAGGTGATTGGTGTGATCCTATGAATATGGTTGGTTATAAAGGCAAAGGTGTTTCTGGGTGGCTGACCATTGCTACAGCTTATGCATGTATGGTTTGGGCTAATATATGTGAAAATAGTGGTCGAAACCATATTAGCAATAACTATCATCAGGCAGCGCAAGAAACGAACAATATTATTAATACCTATTTATGGGATGGCAATTGGTATGCAAGAGGCATAACAGATGACAATGTTGTTTTCGGGATTAGCACCGATAGTGAAGGCAGAATTTTTATCAATCCACAAGGGTGGGCGCTATTGAGCGGTGCTGCTAATATTGAGCAGCAAGAGAAGTTAATTAGAGCGGTTAAGGAGCAATTAGAAACACCATATGGCGTTGAAAAGCTGGCTCCTTCTTATACAGCCATGCGAGAGGATGTAGGTAGAGTAACCCAAAAGCATCCGGGTTCTGCAGAAAATGGTGCGGTATACAATCATGCTGCTGCGTTCTATATTTATGGGCTCTATGCTGTAGGTGAGAAAGAAAATGCTTATCGTTTGCTTAGAAAAATGCTACCAGGACCGACATTAGAGGATATTGTACAGCGAGGTCAGTTACCAGTGTTTATACCTAACTATTATCGCGGAGCATATAGACAAATACCTCGTACGGCAGGACGATCGAGTCAGTTGTTCAATACAGGCACAGTTCCTTGGATGTATCGCTGTCTAATTGATGGTTTATTCGGTATTAAAGGCTCTAGTGAAGGCATACAGATTAAGCCTCAGCTACCAGCAGAATGGAACGAAGTTACAGTCAAACGAGAATTTAGAGGCGCAACGCTACAGATTGTTATGAAGCGAGAAGCGGGACTGCGATTAATGGAAACTTACGTGAATGGTCATTATATTGCAGATAGCATGATTAGAAATATTAAGCCAAATACTGTCTACGAAGTGTTAGTGAAAATGCCTTAAACTTACAATATAACATGATGTAACTGTTATTTCGCATACTACTCTTAGGTAAAGTAGATAAGCTGTTTTCGATATAATCGGACAGCTTATTTTACTGTTTTTACATACATTTTACACCCGATTAATCTGTTTCGTTATATCGAATGTTAGAATGAAATTATTAGAATTATAAATCTAAGATTTGATAGGATGATTACTACATGGGAAAGCCATTGAAACATGTAATAAGTGAAACGCAAAAGTATAGTGAATTGGAGCATGAATTGTTAACAGTACTGAATGATCAGAGTATACATACATTATATCAGCCAATTATTGAGCTCGATTCAGGAAATGTGATGGGTTATGAAGCATTAACAAGAGGACCAGTCCATAGTATACTTCATTCTCCTTTGCAGTTATTTACAATAGCCGATCAGTTTGGTGAATTGCATACACTTGAACGTCTAGCACAGGAAAAAGCGATATTAAATGCACGTTTGGATTCCATGCAACAACTGTTATTTATTAATATATCCTCGAAAATGATTAATGCATCTGAGTTGATCTCATTAAAAACGTTAGAGGCGCTTCATAGCTGTGGATATAATCCTCATAATATAGTGTTCGAGATAACAGAACAAAGTTCTGTTGACGATTTCGCAAAAACAAGACAATTTTTAGAATATTATCGTAATCAAGGTTATCGTATTGCGATCGATGATGTTGGAGCAGGCTATTCCTCAATTAATACTATTGCTCAGCTTTGTCCAGATTATATTAAATTCGATCGTTCGCTAATCCAAAATATTCATCAGGATAGGATGAAAGAATGTATACTTGAAGCGTTTGTTACGTTTACTAACAAAATGAATATTAGTTTAATAGCAGAAGGAATTGAGCTAGAGGAAGAACTTATTAAGCTTGTACGTATGGGAGTAAAGTATGCACAAGGCTATCTATTAGCAAGACCACATCAAAATCCATCGGTAATCCCTTCACATATTGTTGAGATTATTCTACAAAACCGTATAATTACATAGTAATAGTGAGCTCTTTATAAGGATTTAATTAACTATTTTACATTGGAGTGTACGAAAATTGGAAAACTGGAATGTTGTTCCGAGTTTGAAAGAAATTCATATACAGCCAGGTCATACAGTCGATGAGAATGAGAAGTTAGATGATTTGGTAAATCAAATTAAAGTGCAAAAATCATTCATGCGCACTTATGTAGTATTAAAAAATGATATAGCAATCGGTATTATTAGAAGTGTGGACATGTATGGCCTATTAGGAACCCAGTATGGCATGTCACTAAATTTAAAAAAGAAGCTAAAAGACGTCATGTATTCGAATGTTTTAATTGCTGATTGTTCAATGAAGGTGGATGAAATATCGAGAGTTGCAATGGCAAGGTCGTATGAGGATATTTATGATGATATTGTTGTAACAGAAGAAGGTAAGTTTATAGGCGTTATTCCAGTGTATGAGTTGTTAACTTTCATGACAGAGTATAGACTGAAAAATGCAATTCAACAAAATCCATTGTCAGGGCTTCCAGGTAATGAAAGCATCGAACAATATATTGGCTACAAGTTAGAAAGTAAGCAGACATTTTCGGTTATTTATGCAGATATCGATTATTTTAAAGCTTATAATGATGCCTATGGTTTTAAATTTGGTGATGATGTAATTAAGTGGGTTGGCAAAACTCTCACATCAATAACGTTGCCAGAACTATTTGTTGGTCATATCGGTGGCGATGACTTCGTGACAATTATTTCTCAGTCCTATGTAACCGAGTACTGTGAAAAAATCATTGCTATATTTGAAGAGGAGAAAAAACAATTTTATTCAACAGAAGATTACTCCAAAAACTATATAGTTTCATTAGATAGAGATCATCGCTTCAAAAAATTCCCCTTTATTAGCATTTCCATCGCGGTAATCAATGTTGATGCAGATCAATATACTGATTTAACTGAGATATCGCTCATAGCTGCTAAGCTGAAAAAGAAAGCGAAAAATATTGCTGGAAGCAATTATGTTAGTGCGTGATAGCTTATACAGAATGATACTATTCCAATAATTGGAATGGAATATGCGGAAACGGGCTGTTCCCCTGAGCTTTGGGCTCGTTTGCTAGCATGGTATGATTTAGCGATCAGCCAATTTCTCGATTATAATAAAATAATGATGGTCAGTCAGTGAGATAGCCTTAATAAGGTGCTGCCAGAGATTAATGAAGCAAAAGAGGCCTCCTAGTTAAAGGAAGCCTCTTCGAGCTGATTCTGGAATTAATTTTCGATAATGATATTTGCCAACTTAAGATTAACTGAGTTTGCAAGCGTATCTCCAACAGGGCACTTGCTCTCTAGAAATTGTACAAATTCATCAACTTTTTCTTTCGGGGAATCAGTTTTAATTGTAAATGTATAGCGAATATCAGAGTAACCTGGACGAACATCTGATTTATTGAAAAATCCATCTAGATCAAGATCACCTTCAACCTCGACTTTGAAATCGTCTAGCTTCACGCCAAACTTGGGAGCATAAACTCTAGCAACGATTGCTTGGCAAGCTCCTAGTGAAGCAAGTAGTGCTTCGACTGGATTCATACCAGTATCCGTTCCACCTAGACTTTTCGGCTCGTCAATCGTAAGCTCAAATTGTCGAGCAGTAGTTTTCACTTTGACCCCATCTTGTAAATGAGCAGTCGCTTTAAATGTAGTAACAGCAGCCATATTAAAATCTCCTTTGATGGAGTAGTGAGTTATTGATTTTCTAATCAATTCATACTATTCCACTGTGTTTTATACGTATTATACATTTTAAGTTAAATTCCGTCAATAAAGAGTGTCATACGTTAGATGACACTCTTTATTTTACTTATGAACAGGACTTATGCAGTTCGTGGGTTTAACTATTACAGATCGGGAAGCTAAACCTCATTATTTAAACGAACCGAAGTAGCTCCGCCAATACCGGGTGTGTGCGTATTGTGATCAACGCGAATGATTATGGTCACCGCAATGTGTTCTGAATGGGCAAAGTCGGTTAATGGTAATTGAATTTCATTATACCATTCAATCAATCGTTCGAATTGTTTTGAACCATTGATATAGATTTCTATATCTCCGCCTATAGATTGAAATTGCATATGCGGATCACGAGTGAAATCAACGAGCTCACTATCAAATTGCGTGCGATATACGAGATAGCCTACTTTATTCTTTAAGCTTTCTCTAAATCCAAAGCTGACATCGATTTTTTCCCATGTATTCATGTCAGTTAGATCAAGAGCTGCATTTGGATTAGGTTTTTCAGATTGAGGCTCTTGAGTAACGAACCAATCATTAATATATAGATCTCGTGCGGAAGCAATATACGGTAGTTCTTCTGCTTGTGCGACAGGGATTATAATAGATTGTTTTTCAATTCCATCGCCGTAGAAGGTTAATTTTATAGGCTCTAACTTTGTATCAATATGACTTTGAATAATGATCTGTAAGCTACCATTGAAAAGCGAACGGTAAGGCTCAATATCTGATTCATGACTATTCGGGTTACCATTGCCACTACCCAAAATTACTCCAGAACCTTCCAATTGAAAGTGTACGAGCACATTAGCAGTAGGTACAAATCTTCCTTCAACATCTATCGCATGAACGTTGACAACGATGGCGTCACGACCGTCTCCAAGTAGCTGCTCTTTATGCGGCTCAATGTTTAATGCAGTAGCCTCGCCTGTTGTATGCTTATGAGTCGTAGCAACTAGTTCTCCGTCCATATAGCCTTCCATTGTTAATATGCCAGGTTCATACGGTATTTCCCATACAAATTGCTCGTAAATATCAATAGGTTTACGGTCAATGAGTTGTCCGTTAAGATACAAAGCAACTTCTTCACAGTTAGTATGAGTCATGACTTTTATTAGTTGACCTTCTTTACCATGCCAATTCCAATGAGACACAATATGAAGCACAGGTCGATTGAGCCAAAAGGCTTGATATAAGTAATAGGAATCTTTCGGGAATCCACACGTATCCATAATACCAAAATGAGTACTTACACTAGGCCATTCATAAGGTGAAGGTTCACCACGATAATCGAAGCCAGTCCATACGAATGTACCCATTAGATAATTGTTCGTATGTATTGTTTTCCAAGATTCTCTGACGGTATTGCCCCAACTAGCTTTTTCTGTATCGAAGCTATTAAACACTTGTTGTTCATGATTACTTTCGTAATGATTCCGAGTGGAGAAGGAGCTTACCGTTTCTGAGCCCATCAGTGGTTGCTTTGGATGTTTCGCATGGAAACCTTCGTAAGCGCCATTCATATAATTAAATCCAGTAACATCCATAATATCGGCAGTACCTTCATCCTCCATAACCCCACCATGCATAGCACCAAGGATTGGACGAGTTGAATCAAGCTTGCGAACAGTTTTCATCATACGTTTGAACATTTTACGACCAATTGGAGTACTTTGTAGCGGCTCTTCATTATATAAGCTATACATTATGACAGATGGGTGATTGCGATCACGTGTGACCATATTAGATACTTGCCCGAGTCCTTCAGGTGAACTGTTGAAGTTACGATTTTCGTCCATAACTAGCATTCCAAGGCGATCACAAGCATCTAACAATTCCGGAGCAGGATTATTATGAGCTGCTCGATAAGCATTACTGCCCATTTCTTTAAGACGTGAAATACGATAAGTATGCAATTCGTCAGGTAAAGCGACCCCAACACCAGCATGATCCTGATGATTACATGTTCCTTTTAATTTGAGAGGTCGCTCATTCAAATAGAACCCTGTATCTGGACATATGCGGATCGTACGATAACCATAGTTCGTGCTTAATTCATCGATCATTTGTCCATTGTATTCAATCGTAGAGCATAGCATATACAGATGAGGATGCTCAATGTCCCAGATCATAGGATTTGCAATTTCAATCGATTGTGTAACTGTTGCTTGCTCAAAGGAAGCAACGGTTGCAGTGGTGCTATGAGTAGCGACTATACTTTGATCTGGAGAGATTAATTTTGAAATCAAAGTAAAACTAGCATCCTCATCATATTCATTGCGAATCGTTGTTTCAATGTTAGTGTGCCAAATCTGATCTGCTTGTTTTTCGGGATTAACCCAAACTCCTCTTGTAGTTATGTGTAGCTTGTCTGTTGTAGTTAGCCATGTATTACGATAAATACCAGCACCTTCGTACCACCA
>DXHF01000398.1 GCA_019113605.1 Candidatus Paenibacillus intestinavium | reverse complement strand
GTAAAAACCAAAATTAATATACATAAAGCATTACTAAATTTACTGAAAAATAAAACATTAGCTCAAATAACTATAACGGAGCTTTGTAAAGAAGCATGCATTAATCGTGGGACATTTTATTTTCATTATGAAGAGATAGGAGATGTTTTTAAAGAATTATTCGAAGAAATTATGTTAGATTTGAAAGATTCTTATAATGAACCTTATCGGCATATAACTGTTCTAGATGTAGAGAAGCTAGATCCCAAGACTGTAGGTATATTTCATCATGTGAAAAAATACGAGCAATTTTACAGAATTGTATTGTCTGAAGGTGTGTCGACTAAGTATTATTACATGTTATTTGATGAAATTCGATCAAATTTTATATCCGATAAAAATACGAAAGTTCGAGGGACAGTCAATGATTATTTCTATTCCTATACTGCCAATGCATTTATTGGACTCATTATCGAGTGGTATCGTCGTGATTTCCAAGAGTCTGTTGATGAAATGAATATCCAGTTAGTTAATATTGTTAATTTGAGGATTTAGAATTGAAAATACTTAATGACTCTGAGCCGAACAATTTTCGGGATATTTCGCAAGTTAACATAAGATATTAATATTGGAGGAAGCTATGAAATACGATGTTATTATGTTCGACGCTGATGATACACTGTTCGACTTTAGTATATCGCAGACAAATGCATTACATAACACATTTACCCAGTTTGGCTTGCCTACGGGATTGGTGGATTATGAAGCAGACTACAAAGAAATTAGTAGCGTATTATGGAGAGAGTTAGAACAAGGACTTATTACGACAACAGAATTGGGAGTAGAGAGATTTAGCAGGCTCTTCTTAGCCAATAAACTTGCGATTGATGCACATAGATTCAGCGATGCTTATCTTGAAAATTTAGGTAAAGAATCCCACCTTATAGTGGGAGCAGAAGAGTTATGTACCCAACTAGGAGCTTGTCGCTTAGTCGTTATAACGAATGGATTCACAGCTGTGCAGCGATCAAGAATTGCAAGTTCGCCTCTTGTTCATACGTTTGAGCATATTATTACTTCTGAAGAAGCGGGATACGAGAAGCCGAATACGAGGATATTCGATTATGTATTTTCTAAGCTACAGATTGCAGATACAGCTAAATCGAGAGTATTAATTGTGGGAGATTCATTGACTTCAGATATTCAAGGTGGAATCAACTATGGGATTGATACGTGCTGGTTCAATCCGCATCGTAAGGAGAATAAGTTAGCAATTAAGTCTACGTATGAAATCGCTGGGCTTATGGAGCTTTGGGAAGTTGTTAAGGGGTAACATGACATGACGACGGATAGTAAATATGGTGTGGAAAGCATCAAGTAACGAAATTTGAGACTATAGATAAACTCAATGACATGAGTTTATCTATAGTCTTCTTTCGTTTTGCATAGCGATGGAGCATTTAAGAGGGATGTTTGAAACAGCTTGCTAATTTTTATTTGATTTTAAAATAAAAATAATATAAACTAAAACTAGTTAAATTAAACTACTTCAATTAAACTAGTTTGATTGAGAATTATTAATATATTTACAGAAAAGAAGGGAATCAACTATGAAATTTACACAGTTCTTAAAAACAAAAGGTGCCATGGGATCAATCTTTATGGGGATTTTCTATGCGGTCGCGATGTTAGGCATTTTTTTACCAGGTTACACGGCAATACCGGGCAATATTGATCGATTACCTATTGCAATTGTTAATGACGATAAAGGTGAATACGGCGCGATGATTGCCGAGCAGTTAAAAGGAAATTTACCATTTCAAGAAATTAATATGGATGTAACAAATAGTGAGGCGTTAAAAAAATTAGAAAAAAACGATTTAGCTTTAGTGGTACACATTCCTAAAACATTTTCCACAGATATGCAAAATGGTGACGTATCATCAAGTATAGATTTCACCGTTAATGAAGCAAGTGCAACAGTTGGTTCATCAACAATGACATCCGTTGTTACTGAAATCAACAACCAATTAAGCACACAGTTCTCACAGCAAACAGCTCAAGGTATTCTAATGAATTTTAACGTACCAGAAGATCAAGCTGCTGAAATGGCAAAGATTATTGAATCTTCGTATGTAGGTAACTTGGTGACCATTAATGATATTCCAGATGGTATGCATAATAATATGCTGCCAATGTTTTTAACTATGGCTGGTTATGTAGGAGCGATGATTGCAGCACTACAATTAGTAGCTTCATTCAAGGAGAGTCGCGGGAAAGCAAGCAAAAAACGGTTATTCCTTTACGTACAAATAACGGCATTGTTAATCGCTGTGTTATCCTCATTAGCTGCAATGGGCATAGTATATCTAGTAAATCAACCAAGCGGTGATCTATTCCTTAGTATGCTTGGACAACAAGTATTAGTCTATATGGTGGCCTTTAACTTCACTGCGATGTTTGTTTTCTTAATCGGTGAAGGAGGTATGATACTCAATATTCCAGTGTTATTAATGCAAACACTCGCGAATGGTGCTACAATTTCACGTGATATGATGTACCCGCCATATGAGTGGATGAGTTATAGTTCGCCAATGTACTATTCCGTACAAGCTTACATGGCAAATTTATATGGAAGTATCAGTGCATCACCGTTTATGTGGGGTCTGGCAGCCGTTGGTTTAGGTGCAATGCTTATTAATATGCTCGTAGTAGCATTTGTGCACAAACCAGTGCCAGTGGTAAATGAAGAAATGAAGAATGAAATAACGAATGAAGCAAAGAATGTAAAGAATACTGCTGAAGTAATAGCTTAGTTTTGCTACAATGAAGGTAATAATTACTGTGAAGTAGTTTTTTACCGAAGGAGCGTAAAACATGGCAATTCAAATCTTTATATTGTGCAAGCTTATTGAGGGCAACAACTATCCCTACAAATTAAAAAAACAACTTTCTGAGACCACTCCTTTGGCTCAAATTGGCGGACTAACAGAAAGTAAACTATATTATAATTTTGAATCATTAGTAAAACAGGGTTTAATTGAACCTGTCGAAATTATTAAGGAAGAACATCGTCCAGATAAACAAGTATTCGCGATTACGATAAAAGGGCGAGAAGCATTACCGAAAAAAATTTATAAGTTGTTTGAAGATGCACAAGTAATTAGTGAAATGGTGGTTGGGTTAGTCTATATCAACTACGTGGAGCGGGATAAAGTAGTAGCAATACTTGAAAAGAAATTAATAAATTTGAAGGAACGTTGGGAGCGTATTTCTAAATTAGCAATATTGACACCGGTGGATAAAGAAAAAGAAAAGTTTTTATACTTTGTTGGAGAATATGCATTAAGTAAATCGGATCATACACTCGATTGGCTAGAGAAGTTAATTGAACTTCTTCAACAAAACGAAATATAGACGGTATGTAGGTTTAATTTAGAGGGCTAATTAATTACAAGCCAAGTGAAAAGCAGAAGTTAATTTCTGCTTTTCACTAGGCTTGTTTTTTTGAGTAATAGTTATGAGCAAGTTAATTATCTGAAAAACTCAATTATTTGACAAAAAATTCCTTGCAATGGATAATGTGGAGGTGCGTTCATCATATACAAAGGAGGAGTTTATGGCACGCTTACGTTTGATAGTCCTTATATTATGTTTTGAACTAATAATAACGGCAGTTGTTGGTATTGGTATTTATGCAGGTTTTTCTGTATATCCTTTCACACAAGGAGTAGAAGCAAATCCAACGACTACGTTCGGTTCAATTACGCAGACAACCACGACCACTCAATTTAGTGCAACACTTCCGTTATATATGCCTCAACTCTCAACTTTGAAAATTCCCTATACATTGCTTCAACCAATGAAACAGGAGTGGGGGATTATCACAATCTTTGTATCGGCGGCACTGCTGGTACTACAAAGCTTTGTACGTGGTATGTATCTTGGAGGAATTAAAGAGTTAGTTTTGCGACATAAGCCAGTATCTCTATTGGAGTGTGGACGCAAGTATTTTCGTGATATGTTGGCGTTCTCAGTAATTCAGGTATGTGCAGGATGGTTGTTGATTGGTTTAGCGGTTATTTTTTTCCAGTTGGATTTATTTTAATGTTTATTCTAATGTTCTACGCTCTTATTCCTTACCTCATTGTTTTGCAAAATCTTACTTTAGCTGACGCTATTTCCAAGGCACCGAGAATTCTACGCAAAAATTTTGGAAAACTATTACCGTTGACCCTATTTGCAATGTTTTGCATGTTTATGGTGAGCTTTTCGAAGACATTACCTTCACCGTATAGCTATGCGGTGCCATTAATAGCATCAGCGGTGATCGGAACCTATCTGATCATTGAGCTAATGAGAGTGCTTCAGGAGAGTCTGTTAGCAGATAATGAAATAATTCCACAATTGAATTCCAAAGAAGTTCGTACGAGCAGAGCATACGAATTAATTCATATTATATTGGTACCAGTATTGATTGCTGTATCTGTTCTTTTCGCTTCAGGTCAGTATTTAACTATGTTTGATTGGGGCAAGAAAAAGCAACTTGATGGTCTGTCCTACTTGAGTAGTTTTTCCAGTGTTTTTTATTCATCTGAGCAGCAGTATATATCTTATGAATGGCTGACAGAAGAGTATCAAATTAATGCGAAGTTGCCAAATTTGTCAGATAAACAAAAACCAGAATCGATAAGCGGTATAGCCGATATCACTTGGTTTGTAGACAAAGAAGTTCGTACCGTAAACGGGAACCACACCTATGTTAACAGAAAACCGTTTCTAGAAGAGAACAAGCTTATGTATCGTCTAGTGCGGGAAACTGCGCAGGATGGTAGCTACTATTATTCTAGCTTGAATGGTTCCGCATCAATCATTCGGGGACGTGAGGATTATTATGAAGCGCAATCCATTCAAGTCATGGTTAGCGGTGATGGAAAAAGTATATTTGTACTACGATATCCTGCGAGATTTGATATCTCACAAGTTTTTCGAGTTTCGAGTGACGGAAGGTATTTAATCCCGAGAACTAGCCAAGTCAACCCACATGAGTTCCGTACTTACTGGTTCGGTGAAAATTTACAAGTGGATGACGTATTTGAGTTAATATCAGCTAAGAATCAAATGATTACTATCCCTACATTTGATCAGATTTATGAAGCACTTGCTGTTGCCTTGCAAGAAGCAGATGGAGAAATGGTCATTGAAATTTTGGAGAGAATACGCTCGAACGATATTAATGTGAAGGCACCAGATTGGGATGAGCAAGAGTGGACTATATATTTGAGAAAATTATATAAGGATACAAGCTTACAGCAGACGCTACAATTTGTGACGAAAGCTGGATTACAAAATAGCTATCTAAGTACCGAACTTACTAAACAGGTGAATGAAGAGACTACTTCCTATCAGCTTGAAGTACCCTTCCCAAATGAAAATATAGTGATCGATTTTGAAATGGAAAAAGAAGGAGGAAGAATGTTGTCTATTTCCTTGCTTAATTAATGTAACATACAAATAATAAGTTAATTGCTCATGATGAGTTCTCTATATAAAAGGGGCAGTTAAACTATAAGTTTGGAACGGACTGTTCTGCAGGGAAAAGCATCTATTGATGACTCATCTAATAGGGGTCTTCAATAGATGCTTTTTTTCGGCAATCAATCGACTTTTCTTACAGCAAACCAGAGTTCAACGTAGTTAAGTTCATCTTTGCCACCATAGATTTCAAATTCCATGCCATCAACTTGTTCATAGCCCGCCGTTGGTAGCCATTCGGAGTAGAATCGTCGATATAACGACTCGATGGCAGTATCGAAAGTATCCCAAGTGAATGGATCGGAAGGGAATATTGCCCAAGTATGGGAGGGGATCGTGACGGTAGTATATCCTTCTGTGTTACTAGACGGATTATTAAAGGCACAAAGCATATAAGGAAAAGTATTAGCTTCGGTTTTTCTATAGCTGCAGACGGCATGTACGTTATACAAATCCTCACTTACGAAAGAGGGTAAGTCACCTGCATTGGCAGATAGTCGCTCAACTTCACCATTTGCATGACTTTGCTGCCAAAACTGTGCAGGCGTATGTAGAACTTCACTACCTCCACTTGCTTGAAATACTCTTTCGATACCAAATACTTGAAAAGACTCCTTCGTCTCGATCCGATAATTCATCGCTTCTGCTCCTTTAATTGTAATAAGGAAGGAGAGCCGAGGATAAGCTTTCAGTGCAATTCCATCTTGGCGAGCCTGTGTAGGAGTGACGCCATGCACGGAATGAAATGCTCGTGCGAAAGAAACAGGTGATTCGTAGCCATATTTCATAGCTATATCGATTACTTTACTTTCGTCACTATTTTGAAATTCAAGTGCTGCTAGCGTAAGACGTCTTCTCCGAATATATTCTGCAAGCGTTACATTGGTAATGAATGAAAACATTCTTTGGAACTCGTGCGAAGAACAGCAAGCTTTATGGGCTACTTCCGTAAGTTCAATCTCCCCGCATAAATTCATCTCGATATAATCCATCGCCCGATTCATTCTCGTAAGCCAATCCATCTAATCCCCTCCTCTTATTGAAAGTATAAAGAAGTTAAAGCATCGTCTCGCAACTAATTGTGCACAACTAAGTTGTTATAGTCGTAATACTTACTCTAATTATTATAACATTGAAGGGAAAATGGCTGTAGCATCGAATAATTGCAATAGGAATCTTTGTTTTTTATTTTCTGAAACATTTAAGAAAGCAGTGAACATTATGAAATTAAAGAAATCTATATTACTACTCGTTATTTTATCTATATTAACGGTAGGTTGTTCACCTAAGAATAATCGAATCGTTTACAAAGGTGAGAGTGAGAACTGGCTAGCAACGTATACTATTAACAAATCACCTAATAATGAATATTTTGATGTAGTTTGGCAATTTATCTATGTTGGAAAGAGTAAACCCAAAAATAGTCTAATGACTTATGAAATTACGAGTCAACATGTAAATATTAAAGTTGATATTAATATATTAGGAGATAGAATAAGAGGTTCAAGTTCAACGAATAACTATGATGAAAATGAAACGATACACGTAATGATACATATGGATGGTAAAGAGGAATTTTTGACTCTCTTATATAAATAGCAACAAAAAAACTTCAGTCTAAGAACTGAAGTTTTTTATAGACAAATATATCACTTAGTGATATATTATTTTTAGATATATCACTAAGTGATATAAAGGAGTGAGAATATGAAATCTTTAGAGCAGTTAACAGATTCAGTTTTTTATATTATGGCAGCATTTATTCAGCCTAGTCATGGTTATGCAGTCATGAGTTTAATTGAAGAAATAACGAACGGAACAGTTGTTATCGGTCCAGCGTCATTGTATACGATCATTAAAAAGTTATTAAAGGAGTCTTATATTGAACTATACGATAATACGGACTCAAGACGTAAGGTATATGTGCTAACGGATCATGGTCGAGAAGTGTTAAGGCAGGACATTGAACGCCGCAAAATTATGGTGCAATTTGCGGAAATAGAATTGCAAGGGGGAGAAACGAAATGACAACTACAAAGTATATGATGTCAGCGGGACTTGCTTTTTCAGAACAAAGTGACTTAAGAAAACTACGCAAGAAAGCAGCAAAAGGATGGATAGTGAAACATTTTAAGTTTGCAGGTTACGAATTAGAGAAAGGACCTGCTGAAGATGTCATTTTTAGTATTGATTATCGTGATTTGAAGGAAGAAGATAGCCAAGAATACTTTGAGATCTTTGAAATGTCAGGATGGAACCATGTGTGCTCCGATGCTGGGATGCATCTATTTCGTGCATTGCCAGATACAAAGCCGATATATAGTGATAAAGAATCAACTATTGATAAACATGTACGTCTAGGGAAGCCTATTTTTCCAATTGCGTTTATTTGCACACTAGTTACGATAATTAGCTATTTGCTATCTCAAGTGGATTCAAATGTAATGCGAAGTTCTTTTGAGATGCTATTTCTAATTTCTATCGTTATAACAACACCCGCTTTAATGACATTAGGTGCAGTGTTATTTCATATGTGGAAAGAAAAACGACTATAATATTTTAAGATTAGATCGATCATACAAAGCTAGCGATTTGCTGACGTCCTTGATTTTTATATTAGACATATCGCGGAAAATTCGCGCACATATAAAGTTTTTCAATACTTATTTAGACTTTGTAGTTTTATTTTCGCCGTCTATAAAAATGAAGTGCCGGTAAGTATTAGTCAAGCTATTGCAGCTAATGAAATGATTAAAGTGATTATTGACCTAACTAAATAACTGGAGTAAATTAAAAGTAATTTTATAATGTAGTAGCACTGAAACCACAAAATCAAAAAAATCCGCTTCTTGTGCAATGGTGCACGGAGCGGATTTTTCAATATTAATCTGAACTAAAGCAATTCATAACATAGTTTTGAAATAGAACAACTGATGGTAATAATGTATTTTTACTTTTTCTGCATAAGCTGCTGCAACTGCTCTTCTACTAAAGCATTCCGTTGCTGCTGTTTCGTATCAATAGCTTCGGTACTAGATTGATTGTATTCATTGGGGAGTATACTTCTTAGCTCGTGCTGTGCCTCCCATTCCATCACTTTTCGCTCGATTCGCTCAAAGCCTTTAACAGACGGGCTGTCTTGCAGATTATATGATGATTTTTGATGCGTCTGGCGCACGCGGGTAATTAGCTCGGTACGCTTTGCTTGTAGCTTTACCTTTTCTTCATGTAATGCTTCAATATGCAATTCCAGATCAAGTGCTGCTTCTCTCGCAAGTTTAATAAGAGGTACTGTTTCATCAGCTTGCTCCTGATACTGTAGTTTGGCTTCGAGCGCTGCACGAGCTTCAACTTCACGTGCTTCGGCTGCGGCCTGTACTGCCTTTTTCTCATACGTGGCAGCGTAGCTGATTAGCTCATCATGCTTGCCTAGCAACATTCGTTCTTCGACTTGCTGCTGGAGCACTCCGCGCTCTGCTACTGCAATTTTCTCATCCAAATCTCTCAAATAGTGATTCATCATCGTTTCAGGGTTTTCTAATTTATCTAACCATTCATTCGTTGCGGCCTTCGTCAGCTGTACTACTCGTTGTAAAATTCCCATTGTCCCAATCTCCTTTAGTGTGCTCTGTATTAGTAATGATAGTTTGTAAATTGATTATTGCTGTGAGGCGCTTTCGGTACGATCAGTGCTGCCACAAAGTAACATAGAGCTACAGTACCAAAGCTGCACAATGCAGCAATAACAACTAACACACGTACGATAGTCGGATCAATACCGAACCATTCAGCGATACCTCCACATAAACCTGTTAGCTTGCTATCTGTTGTTGAGCGATATAATTTTTTCATTGTCGATCATCCTTTCGTGTCCTTGCTTATAATGTAATTGTATATGGGATAGCAAATGTTAGTAACGTTCCTAAGTCTATTTGCACTACTGGTCTTTGGATTGGGAGATACCACGACGAGAGGCGGGGATTTTGCTCAGCTTCCTGAATATCGTACGAAGTTTAAATGTGGAAAAAGTATTATAGCGACTAATAAAGGATTGGATGGAGAAACAAGAGAACGAGGACAAGATTGTATGAGTAATAGAAGGAGCATTCATGTTGACTACGGAACTAAAGCCCAGATTAGCTAAATTATAGCTAATCTGGGCTTTAGTTTTTATAGCTAGTATTCACTAGTTCTGAACAATACAGTACATTATGCAGCTACTCACGCAATACAAATTTACTTAGATCATGCTGCAAATGCAGTGATATATCACTGAGTTCTCTGGCAGAAGTTTGGATTTGTTCCGAGGAAGCTAGTTGCTGTGCTGTTCCTGTAGCCATTGTCTCTGCTTCATCCGATGTCCGATGAGAAATATCAGACACTTCAGCAATAGAAGCCGCGACTTCCTCCATCTCAGCTGACATTTCTTCCGAGGTTGCGGATACTTCTTGAATTTGTTCACTTACAAGCTGAACCCCACTAAGTATGCGATCAATAGTCATCTTAGAGCGTTCAATTGATTCCATACCTAAATTCGTCTCTGTTTGTATTGAATGCATAGCCGAGACGGTTTCTCCAACAAGAGATCGAATATCATTTAATAGATCAGAAATGGATTTTCCAGAGCTTGATGTTTCCTCGGCAAGCTTTCCTACTTCACGTGCAACTACGCTAAATCCACGACCATGCTCTCCTGCACGCGCTGCTTCAATATTTGCATTGAGGGCAAGTAGTTTTGTTTGTTGTGCAACATCCATAATTGCTGTAATTATTTGACTGATACGCGCTGAATGCTCATCAAGCTTTGCTACGATTTGTACAGAATTAGCCTGAGTTTTTTTAATACTCTCCATTTGATCCACCGTATCTACTAGCTGCTGATTGCCAATAACTGCTTGTTCATTCGCATGAATGGCAACGGAAGCGACTTCAGAAGCCGCTTCTGCAATTCGTGTAATCCCTATCGCCATCTGACTCATTGCAGCTGCTGCTTCCGTTGTCGTTGTTTTTTGTTGAGCTGTCCCATCCGCTACTTTGCGTACAGATACAGCAACTTGCTTCATAGCCTGGATAGATTGATCTGAGATTCCCGTTAGTTGCTGGGAGGATTGAGATGTTGTTGCAGAAATTTGTTGATTTAAGTGAAGTACTCGATTCATCGATCTTTGCATTTCATTAAAGGCAGCACCTACTTGTTGCAGCTCATCCTTAGTATTCAATACAATATCTTGAGAGAAGTCACCAATTGCCATCGCTTCTGCTCTTCGCTTTAAGATATTCACTGTATCCAAAACACTTCTATAAAATGCGATATAAAATATAATTACTAATATTACGACTACAACTATGATTAATAATG
>DXHF01000397.1 GCA_019113605.1 Candidatus Paenibacillus intestinavium | reverse complement strand
CCATAGTATCGTTTTACAGCCGAACTATTTGCTAGCTCTTCGAAATTTGTTATTTCAATGCCGATTCGATCTGTTTCAACGGTATCACCATCGCGGAGTAATATCGTTGCCCCATTATGATCGTAAAGCTTCGTTATATTAGTAGAATAAATTTCAACTGCATTGGAGTCGCTAACTTTTCCATATAAATACGGAGATCCCTTCACAAAAGTAATTTGCAACTTATCTGTAGCATCATCAGTTAGCACGGTATCAACAGCAAAATCACTATATCCATTAACACGTGTCGTCATTCGTGAAGCATCGATATGATTAGCCATAATATATAGATCCGGTGCTCCACTTGCAGTGACAGCGCTTCCATCATTGTTAATCCAACCGGATCCAGGATTAAGTACACCTAGTCCTTGCTTATAAAATTGCGATTTGAATGGTAAGGTGATGATAGCATCGCCTAATGGATTAATAAGGAGCGATTGCCACCAATCATTACTAGCAATTGGATGAGCGATTGTAGTTCCTTTATATTCCGGTATCTTCGGGTGAGGCATTTCGATTTGATTCGTTAAATAGCTCCCACCACCGAGGTTTACTTTCTGTGGTACTGGTAGTGGATCAATCTGATAGCTTGGCTGTGGGTCGCCTGCTTGATAACGATATACTTCAAATTCACGTAATGAATAGCCCCAAGTTGTTAATCTAGCAATCCCTTGCATTTTAATATAGCGAGCGCTTACATAAAGTGGAACTTCATCAATGCCTCCGTTGCCGCGCTGCTCCCGATATACCGTTGTCCAATTGTTCGCGTCATCGGAAACTTGTAGGTCATACGCTCGACCACCTGCCGACTCCCAGTTCAGCCTCACCATACCAATTTGTTGAATGGAACCCAAATCAACATAAATCGATTCCTTATCATCATGAATAGAACCCCAACGAGTATTCGTATCGCCATCGACTACTTTATTCGCATCTACGCTACCAACTGGAATATACCAAGCTTCCTCTACAGAAGAAGCGACTGCAGGTGCATTTAATGCTAAATTCGGTCCTAGTTCTCGAATCGGCTGACTAATTCCTCCCGTTCCATACACGGAAAATTCAAATAATGAATAGCCATAAGCTTCCATACTTCTTTCTAATCCAAGCATACGCACGTAACGTCCTTGACCAGATAGTGTAAGATCATCTACGCCACCGTCTTCAGCCTCGATAGTATATATTGTGGTCCAGTTATATTCATCATTCGAAACTTGAATCTGATAAGCAGTCGCATAGGAATTTTCCCAATGTAATACAACACGATCAATTGTAGCTGCTGCTCCGAGATCAATATAGATCCACTCTGAATCCATCCCCCAACTACTAGACCATCTTGAGTCCAAACTACCGTCCACCGCTAACTCTGGAAAATGATTTCCTTCCACAGATGAAGCGTATGCACTACGATTCATAGAAAGCAATGAAGACGTTCCATTAGCTTCAGTGGCAGAAACAGAAACGAATAGACTTACGATTAGAGCAACAATAACTCCATAAAGAACTATCATCTTATCTCTTTTATTTGGTGTACTGACCATTCTCATCATATCTCCTTTAATAAAATCCCCTCTTAACGATCAGGAAGATTAGCATAACGCTGTATCTATTTCCTAACTGCAATCAAGAGGGGATTAGCTATTTATTCCTATTTCATCATTTCAAGATTTTCTTTCCATCTTGCTGTTTTCCAATCTAGTACTTTCTGATAACCAAGTCCATCTGTTTCTGCTGCTGCTTGTGTCAGCAATGATGCTACTTCTTCATCAGATTTTGCATAGATCATTTTCGGAATCGCTTGCTTGTAGTAATCTTTCAAACGTTGAAGAATAATACCTTCTTCAGAATCTGGAAGTGGATCTAAGTTAGAGAATTCCGTAATATTAAGAGATGTTAAGAAAGATGTTGTTGTTTGTGCAATTGTTGTCCAATCCTGTGCTTCTTCTGGTAATAATTTTTCACGTTTACCTTTAACTACGTCAATATAACTTGTGTTACCATACCAGTTGAACTCACCAATTTTCAGCTCATCATATTTCTTAAGATCACGATTAATGTAAGCATCATTTGGAATTGGTACGCCATCTTCGACTTTATCATAGAATAAACCTTCTGGTCCGAAGAAGATGATGCGTTGTCCTTCTTCACTAGTAGCCCAGTTCATGAATGAGAAGATTGCTTCTGGATCTTTTGCATTTGTAGTAATAACGTTAACGTTCCAACCTAAAGTGTTATATCCAGATGGGTATACTTTATTTTTATCTACGCCTTCTTGGTGAACAGGCCAGATTACTTCATAACCAGCTTCTGGATCAATTGCTTTAAGCATATTGTTCGCTTCACGACCAATACCTTCAACTACAGAATCATAAGCTGCAAATACAGCAACTTTACCAGCTCTTAGCTTCTCGTTAATTTGGTCACGGGTTTGAGTGAACAAATCCTGTGTAACTAAATTTTGACGGAATAAGCGATTTAGATACAATACTGCATCCGCAAATCCTTTATCTTCATAGATTGAAACTAGTTCCTCACCTTGTGGGATACCGAATACACTACCAGCACCAGGGGAAATAAATGTTGGTGAATTACCGTCAGCTGCGCCACTATAAAGCATACCTAGCAATTGTAGCTCAGCGCCATCACGAACTTCACCCGCATCAAGAGGTACGATATCTGGGTAGCTTTCTTTTACTAATTTTAAGTATGCTTCAAGATCTGTCCAAGTTGCTAGGCTAGGAGAACCAAGCTCTTTATAGATTTTTTTGTTAACGATGTACGCCGCATTACCGTTACCATTGTCACCACTAATATACCAGTTAGGAATTTGATAAAGCTTACCATCCTCGCTACGTAGCATATTCAGCGTATCTGCCCCTATAGTTTCAACAAACTCTGGGTATTTTTCTAGATACGGATCAAGAGCAACTAATTTGCCAGCGCTTACTAGTCTCTCTACATCCTTACCACGATCAAGTACAATCGCATCTGGTAATGAATCAGATACAATCATACCGTTAAGTTTTTGTGCAGCCGCTCCGTTAGATTGCTCAGGAACAACCGTTACTTGAAGATTTTCTGTAATCCAAGCGCCATGTGGACGCTCTTCCCAAGTTGGTGCTGTGAACCAGTCATAGTTAACAAATTGCGAAAATGTTACGGGAATTACTTTGGATCTAGGATCAGTAGCTTCTTCAGTCTGATCGACTTCTCCTGTATTTGTTGCAGTTTGTGTATTCTGAGGTGTCGGAGTTGGAGCTGTATTGTTTCCACCGTTATTATTACTACATGCTCCAAGTAATAACGTAAATGTCATAAGTACTAGCATTGTTACTTTCATTACCTTCTTGTTTTTCATATCATTTTACCCCTCTCTATACAGTTATCTGTTACTAAATACAGTATAGATGGATTTGATTTTCAAAAAAATCATCGCAATCAACGAAAAGTGTACTAAATCAATGAGTATATGGAATCATTAACTTAATCACTGTTCCTTCTCCGACTACACTTTCAATATGAACCCCGTACTCTGTGCCGTAGTGGAGTTTAATCCGTTGATCGACATTACGAATTCCGTAACCAATCGCAGATTCACTCGTCGCTATAATTCCTTCGATCGTATGCTCCGTCATACCGAGGCCATTATCTTCAATGATTAAAACGATCTTGTCCTCTTCACGTTTGATCGCTAGCCTAATATGAATCTGATCATCATACCATGCATGCTCTAGCACGTTTTCAACGAAGGGCTGAATAATAAATTTGACGGTTTCCTCCTGTAATAATGACTCATCCACATCATAAGTAACTAATATGCGGTCGCCATATTTCAAATTTTGAATATCCAAGTACGCGTTAATAATCTCCATTTCCTTCGAGATCGGAATAATCATTTCTCCTTTATTAAGCGTTAACCGATAAAACTTAGCTAATTTTAGAATCATCTCATTCAATTTATCCACTTCACCCAATTTGGACATCCGACTGATCGAAGAAAAGGTGTTATAGAGAAAATGTGGATTAATTTGTGCATGCAAAATTTGTAGCTCGGCTTCCTTCGTTTCTAGCCTACTAATATAGATTTCATCAATTTGTGCTTGAATTGTCGACGCCATCTCATTGAAAGCTTCTGATATTTGATGAAACTCATCATGCCCCCGATAATAAATTCGCTTGTTAAAATCACCTTCCGTAAATGCCTGCAAGGAACGGACGAGTTTTGAGAATCGAAGCGTGAAAAATTTAGAGATAATATAACTAATTAGAATAGCAATAAGTAACGAAATAAAACAGATTAAGATCGTAATATTTCGAACCTGCAAGGAGCCTTCCTTTAGTGCCTTTTTTGGTACAAGTGCAATAATCTGAATCGGCATACTGTCCAATACTTCCGTCATCTGTAAATATTGCTCAGAGGATTGTAATAGACTAGGATCATACTCCGCAGCTGTCATATTACTTGAATATAAATATTGTTGATTATGATCTACGACTAACAGCTTTGTTCCTTCTCCCAAACCGCTAAGATCAAAACCTTCAAATATATCGCGCATTTTCACAGTAATTTTTAATAATCCAATTTTTTGAAGTCTTTCATAATCTATAATATTACGCAATAAAGATATATTATCGTATCGCTTGTCTTTACCTACTTGTTCCCACAATTGCTCATCGTACAGAAGATCAAGTTTGTTATACCATTCCTCAGCTTGTATACGTTCCGCGTACATTATGCCATATAGTCTACTTCCCTCTTTCAAATACTCCTCCCGCTCCTCGTAGTAATACTCGCCAATCGTTGGCTTATCCAAATATAGGCTAAGCATAACCTGCGTATTAGGAAGTAAAATAGCCGATTCCATCTTCGGAAAAATATATTCCGTCATAATCCGATGTCGTTCCCCGCCAAGATAATATCCTGACAAATATCGCGAAAGTACTTGATCATCAAATACAGCATCAGAGCTTCGAATAATATCATTCACACGATATTCTACTTGTGTACCGTATTGTGAAAGCGTTACCGCTAAATTATTACTCATCTCCTGTTCAGCAGAATTTGCTGTCTTATAGTAGGTATAGCTGCCAATAACGATAGTCGGAAAGAGAATTAGTAAAATATATGATACAAGTAATTTAGTCCGAAGTGGTATATATCGTTTTCCAGAGTTATATATATTAACCACTCTTCTTTCTATATTCGCCCGGTGTCATCCCAATCGCCTCGCGAAATGTTCTACTGAAATGGGTTGAACTTTTGTATCCAATCTGATCAGCGACCTCATATACCTTCAACTTATGATTACGTAATAGTTCTTTCGCTACCTCCATCCGTCGCATAAGTACATATTCATTGAACGTAGAGCCCACCGTTTCCTTGAACATATGACCAAGATGATTAGGCGAATAAGCAAAGTAGTTCGCAACTTCACGTAACGTAATTTCACCTGATAGACGTTCCTCGATATATTCAATGATGTCTTCGAATAGTTTATAGTTTCGTTTTTGTTTGCGCATATACAATGTTTCCGATATTTCAAACAGAGTACTACGCAACCACTTTTGAATGTCATAGATCGTCTCAAACTGCGCCATCATCTCCAAATTATTACTTCCCCAGCCTAGTAAGCTTTGAAAGCTTTCATTCATTTGCGCGAGATCATTATGCAATTTTAGGGCAATATGAGTAGCAAAATAATAGACCTTTTGCGGTTGATCGACATATTGTACGACGGCAAACAGCTCATCGATACAATCATAAATATTAACAAGCTGATACTTAATCGTTGCCTGAAACATACGATCTAATATCGGTTGTATATCCTCTGCTTGTTGTTCATCTCTAAGTAATAGCATTGACGGTGCAATAACTCTGTTTTTACCAAGAAACATTTTATAATGAATACATTCCTGCGCTTGCTCATACGCTTGTTTGACTGTAAAGTTACCACTCACTTGATCGCTAAATCCTACTGTTATCGTTACCTTTTGCTTTGCCGCTGTTAATTCTACTAATTTGGTAAGTTCTATAACGAGATCATTGTTAGATGGAACGATTAACGCTAACCGATGACTTGATAATGTACACCATAACTTAGGCCCATATTGCTGGAATAACTCTTCAAGAAACCCGATACATTGCTCTGTCAATAGCTGCAAACCTCTCTCGCTTGCTCCTGCTGAAGTAATGCCTCTATCAATCTCCACAATGACGACAGTCATCCCAGCACATGAATAATGATAGCCTAGCTGCTCTGCTAATGCCTCTGTCCATAGACGAGATGATTTCCCTTGTAGTAATTGTGAGACACTATCCTGCCTACGCCACTCTAATGTTTCTTCCATCATCTCTTGCTGATTACGTTCTTGAACAAGTTGATTAACGATATTTCCAATAACAGCAATTAACTCATTATCATCGACAGGCTTTAGCACATAGCCATCCGCCTTCAAATCTAGCGCTTGCTTAGCAAATTGAAAATCTTGATAGCCGCTTATAAAACATTTTTTCAATCCAGGATTTAAATCCTGTGCACGCTTTGCAAGCTCTATTCCGCTCAAAACAGGCATTTTAATATCCGTTATAAGTAAATCGATTCTATGCTCCTCAATATATTGCAGGGCTACGAGTGGTCGATTCTCCCAACAAACAACCTCGATATTCAATTTCTCCCACGGGATAAGCTGACGTAAACCTTCTAGATCATAGCGTTCATCATCCACAACAACCGCTTTATACATAGAACTCCCCCCTAAATACCATGATGTCAAAGAGAGGTTATACTTTTATTCGTATAACCTCTTGTTTTAGCAGTCACATTATTGAAATGAGAATCTGCGATTTTCTATTCTTTTAGTGATCCTATTAATACACCTTTAACAAAGTAACGTTGAAGGAATGGATAAATACATAGAATCGGTAATGTCGCTACCATCATTGTTGCCATTTGCAACGCTTTAACGGTTACAGTATTCGCTATTGCGGATTGAGCATAACTATTCAAATTTGTCATTAGCGAAGCTGTAGTACCTGCATTTATAATTTGTACGAGTAATGTCTGTAATGGAACCAAATTCTGATTTTGAATAAATACTGCCGGAATAAACCAATCATTCCAAAGTGTTACTGCAGTGAATAATGACAATGTCGCAATGACTGGACCTGATACCGGAAGTACAATTTTGAAAAAGACCCCAAAGTTGGAACAACCATCAATTCTCGCTGATTCTTCCAATCCATCAGGCAATTGACTAAAAAATGTTCGGAATATAATCATATTATAGACGCTGATCATTCCATGTAACAATAGGAATAGAAAAGTATTATACAAATTTAACGAATACACAATGATAAAGTAAGGAATTAACCCTCCATTGAAGAACATTGTAAAAATAGCGAATAACGTATAGAAGCGTTTGAATACGATCCCTTTCTTAGATAAAGCATATGCGAATAATGCCGTAAAGAACATGGATAATAAAGTACCTAATAATGTTCTTGCAATTGTAACTAAATACGCATTGTAAATATGTTTTTCTTGGAATACAACTTTATAGTTTTCTAGCGTAAAGTCTCGTGGCCAGAAAGTTAACCCTCCTAGTGCCGTATCTGAACCGGTGTTGATCGATATAACGAATGAATTCCAAAACGGATAAAATGTTATAAAGGTTAGAAGCGATAATATAATATAGATTATTGTTCTTACAACTTTATCAGATGCTGTTAATCTCATTTGTGCCACTCCTTGTTCGTTATCATCATTTCACTACCATAGACTTTCTTGATTAAAGCGACGAGCTAGTGAATTAGCAAGTACAAGTAATGTCACACTCAATAATGATTTGAATAATCCTGCCGCTGTTGCATAAGAATATCGTTGATTCATTATTCCCATATTGTACACATAGGTATCTATTACTTCTGCCACCGGCATAACTATTCCATTATTCAAGTTTCGAGTTAACATCATAATATCTTCAAATCCAGCATTCAACGTATTACCAACTCCAAGAATTAGGAAGATCATAATAACTGGTGCAATGCTTGGTAATGTAATCGTAAAGATTTGCTTCACTCTGTTTGCTCCATCAATGGCTGAAGCCTCGTATAATGCAGGATCAATACCGATAATGGCAGCTAAGTATACAATCGAGCCAAAACCAATTTCTTTCCATACATTGGTTCCGACTAAAATTGTCCAGAAATATTCAGGAACTGATAACCAACTAATCGGTTCTTTGATCAAATTAAATTGAATAAGAATATCGTTGACCGGACCATTATCTACAGCCAACATGGAGAATACTAAGCCCGATACCACTACCCATGATATAAAGTGAGGAATGTAAGTAATCGTCTGTACCACTCTCTTAAATGCTACATTTCCTATTTCATTAAGCATTAACGCCAATATAATTGGTGCTGGGAAACCGACCAAAAGCTTTAAAAAGCTAATTACAAACGTATTTCGCATAATGCGCCAAAATTCAGGCGATGTGAAAAACATTTCAAAGTGTTTGAAACCAACCCATTCACTTGCTGAGAATCCTTTGAAGAGGTTATAATCTTGAAATGCCATTAGCACTCCCCACATTGGGCCATAACTGAAAATAAGTAAGAAAATAATTGCTGGTAAAATCATTAACTGATAGTCCCACTGTTTGATAAACCTTTGCCAGACCGATAACGGTTTTAATGAATTGTTCATGTCAGATCACCATCTCGTTTCGAGTATTTGTATATCTTATATGTTAAAGTTTTTAACCCATTCATTCTAGAACAGTAAATAACGATATATGTACTAAATCAACGATAATAAGTTTTTCTATTATTTCACGACAAAAAGAGTCTGGGACATAACCCTAGCCTAACTAAAAACGCCGATGACGTTTTACGAAAGTAAAATGTCATCGGCGTTAACTTTTTAAATACAAAAAGGATACCTTTTGTTAAAATGAAGTC
>DXHF01000396.1 GCA_019113605.1 Candidatus Paenibacillus intestinavium | reverse complement strand
TGATAGCGACATATTTAGCTCTATATCGTTAAATACTACTTTCCAAGAAATATCATGTTTCCCAACAATGAATTGATATTGGTCTGGTATCGCGCGCACTGGTTCATATGGAGCCGAAAATAACTCCTTAGTTTCCTCGTCTTTGATATATACAAAGCGTCCTGGATGATGTGCATAATAAGGTTGCTCAGGCTGCATAAATGTTTTCATTTCTAAATTGGGTGCATATGAATATTTTGCTGGTTCAGGCTGCATATATTGTGAAACAGTATATCCTCTACAATTAACATCCATCATCATATGATCATTCCACAAAAAACCTGATGCCTTAGGCATAACGGTCGGGCTATTCAAAATAATATATTGCTCATCTTTAGTTGTCTCTATCATGTGATCTGCTCCTTACTGTCATATTCATACCAATCAAAATATGCTTTTGTTTTATTAAGTGAGTAGTTATACATGGCGATAAACACTCCTGTAAATCCGCCAGTAACTTCAGTGGATAGTAACCGAGTTTCCCCTTCACCTATCTTATTCCACTGCTCATTGCCTTCGCGATAATAAAATATATAGTCTGTCTTCGTTGCTACTATCCGTATTTCCACATCTTTGCCATCTATTTGTTTCGAATACTTTTCGTCTATTAAACTACCAATTTGCCGGCGCAATACAAACTGCATTTGACCATTAACTTTAGTCAATGCAAGATCGTAATGATTCAGATCATCCATAAATACAGTTAAACCCGCCTCATCGTCATCACGTGGATCATATTCCATTCTCACCGTAACCTCGCAGCTATGATGTTGTTGACGGCGCCCAATAAATGCAGGATACCCACTACTATTTAAGCGATCAGCAGAACCAGTAATCATTAGAAAGCTATCTCTCTCAGACAAAGACCATATCGTTTGTACGCCACTACGAATAAATGTCCAACAATTATTGAGTTGTGCATCGGTAAATTCATCTCGATTAGAGCTTTGCTCCCACTTTACCAATGGTAAGTTTGGAGCTTGTTCTTCTAATTCAACCGTACCTTGATTGCCGATAATCGGCCAGCCATCGTCTGTCCAGTGGACAGGGGCTAAAAATGTCTCTCTACCAATATGATGTCGATACGGATAAGCAACTGGACGAACACCAAGAAACACTGCCCACCAATTTCCATCACCTGCTTGCAGCAGATCAGCATGACCGGTAGATTGAATTTCACGACTTGAACTACGATGCGTAAGAATGGGATTGTACGGACATGACTCGAATGGGCCGTACGGTGATTTACTACGAGCAACTACCTCTGTATGTCCATACTCCGTTCCTCCTTCTGCACACATTAAATAATAGTAATCGTTTATTTTATATAAATGAGGAGCTTCAGTAAATTTCCCCCCAGTTCCTTGCCAAATGATATGTGTGTCCGTTAATTTCTTCCCTGTCTCAATATCAATTTCACACTGATAAATACCAATTCCGTGCTCTGTTCCTGTACTCGTAAAATAAACTTTGCCATCATCGAAAAAGAGGGATGGATCGATACCTGACTGATCCACATAGATTGGTTCTGACCATTCGCCCGCAGGATCATCGGTCCACACGTAGAAGTGACCACATTTCTTTTCATTTGTCGTAACCATATAAAAGCGTCCTTGATGGTACCGAATCGTTGGCGCCCAAACGCCTTCAGAAATTTTGGCTTCTTCTAGCAGCAACTGACTTTCTCTCGTTAAACAATGAGCGATTTGTTGCCAATGCACGAGATCTTTACTATGCCAGATTGGTATACCTGGGAAATAACCAAAAGAGCTAGTTACAATATAGTAGTCTTCACCTGCACGACAGATACTAGGATCCGGATAAAAACCCGGAATAATCGGATTTTGGATTTTCATTGTTCACGCCTCCTAAAAACTTTTTTGTAGCATCTTGTAAATCTTCGTAGAAAAAAGTTTTCTTCGAAAGCATATACTTAAACTTTTTTGTAGCATCTTGTAAATCTTCGTAGAAAATAGTTTTCTTTGAAAGCATGAGTCTTTAGATAAAGGCTGTTCCTAAAAATCAAATGATTTCATTGGAACAGCCTAATTCTACATAAATATATAATTAATTATTTAAGTTTATCCCAAGCAGCTTGCATATTTTCTGTCCATTGTTGTGCATCTACTTTTCCTGCCAAAAACTCTTGAATGACACTACCAAATTCTTGTGTCACACCATCTGGATATTTACCAGAAATATTAGGGAATGCTTCACCACGATCTACATATTCAACCAAACTAGTAGCAAGTTCTCCCAAATCTTCTGGAGTCGCTTCAATTGTAGTTAATGTTGGAATGAATTTGAAGTTTTTCGTAATATATTCTTTCCCCATATCCGATGTAACAAGCCAATTCAAGAACATTTTTGCTTCTTCTTTTACTTTTGAATCTTTATTAACGACTAAGTTGACAGGGACACCCACTGTTACTTTGCTCGTTACCGCTGCATCGTCACTAATAGCCATTGGTAATACGCCCATATTCATATCTGGATTAATACTGTCAATCATATTTTGCGTCCAGTTACCTTGTTGCATCATAGCCGCTTCACCATTAGCAAACATCGTTACTGCCGTATTATGGTCAGTTGTCAATGGATTTTTATTGCCGTAGTCTAATGTTAATTGCATTAATTTCGCCCAATTCAAGAAGTGCTCATTGCCAGCCATAGTAGCTGTTCCATCATTCAATCCATCAATAAATGCATTTGTATCTGGTTGATTGTTAAATGCTACACTAACGCCTTGACTACCAACTAACCACCATTCGTAATATGCATTAGCAAATGGAGTTGTGCCAGCTTCAGCAATTTTTTTAGCCGCTGCTTCTAGCTCTGAATATGTTTTTGGCAGAGGATCAATTCCTAGTTCTGCGAAAATATCTTTATTATAGATATAACCGAATCCTTCCATACTTAGAGGTAAGCCAAATACTTTTCCATCTAAAGTAACTGGATCAGCTGCTGCTGGTGCAATATCTTTCACCCATGGTTGATCTGATAAATCTTCGATGCGTTCTTGCCACAACAGTAATTTAGAATAACCACCATTGGAGAAGATATCTGGTCCTGAACCGGAAGCAAATTTGGTTTTCAATCCAGCTTCGTAGTCACCACTACCGCCTACTGTTTGTACATCGATTTTAATATTTGGATGCTCCGCTTCAAAAGCTCTTGCCAATTCATGTAATCCTTCTACAATTTCAGTTTTAAATTGGAACACGGTAACCGTCTTTTTCTCTTTTGATCCATCCGCTTGTTTGTTTCCACTATTACTACCATCTGAATTACCACCACCACAAGCCGCTAATACTAATACCAAAGCTAATAAAATGGATACTAATTTGACGAATTTACTCTTTTGCATCGAAATAATCCCCCTTTAATTTAATTAATCTATAATAACATTTCGGTTATTATCCTTTGACTGAGCCGGCTGCAATTCCTTCTACAATGTAACGTTGTAAAAATAGGAAGAATACAATAACAGGTGTAATACCTAGTACTAATGCCGGCAGTGCAAGATCCCATTGTTTCGTATATTCAGAGAAAAACGAAAACGTAGCTAATGGAATCGTTCTAAGATCTGGTTGTTGCAATATTAATGATGGTAACAAATAGTCATTCCAGATCGCTAATGTATTCAGGACAATGACCGTCATTAACATCGGCTTCAACATTGGTAATACAATTCGGAAAAAGACTCCAACGCGATTGGAACCATCAACAGTAGCTGCTTCTTCAATTTCTAGAGGAATTGATTTTACAAATCCATGGAAGAGAAAGACAGCCATCGGAGTACTTAACCCCAAATAACTAATAATTAACCCTGCTTTTGAATTCATTAATCCTAATTCACTAATGACACGAATCAGTGGCATCATAATCGTCTGAAAAGGTACGACCATTGCCGCAACTAATACGAGTAGAAAAATCTTATTAAATGTTGTATTAGCACGAACCATTCGGTAAGCAGCCATACAACTAATTAAACCGATTAACAATACACCGACAACTGTAATTACAAATGAATTGAAAAACGCTTCTGGAAAACGAGTTAATTGCCAAGCTTTACTATAGTTTTCCCATTGAAAAACTTGTGGCCAGCTTGCAGCATCTGACATAATCTCTCCAAAAGGCTTGACAGAGTTTACAAATAGAAAGTAGAACGGTGCGAGAAAAACGAGTGAAACTAGCACCATCCCTATTTCTAGAATGAGTGTTTTACCATTGTATTGTTTCATCGTTATGCCTCTACCTCCTTACTTTTCGTTAAGCGCACTTGGAATAATGTAATAATAGCTACTGTCACAAAGAACAGTAATGCTTTCGCGGTACCAAGCCCATAGCGGTTATTTTGGAATGCTTCATTATAAATGTTCATAGCTACAGATTCCGTTGATTTATACGGTCCGCCTGCAGTTAGAGATAAGTTAATATCAAAGATTTTGAATGACCAAGATATAGCTAAAAATAAACAAATGGTAACTGCTGGCATAACTAAAGGAATCGTAATGCTACGCAACATTTGCCAGCGATTAGCTCCATCAATTTCTGCTGCTTCAACAACCTCTTTCGGTACATTAGTTAATGATGATATATAAATGACCATCAAGTAACCAGCTGAGTGCCATACAAACACAGTAACTATACCCCAAAATCCAGTAGTTGGATCACCAAGCCACGCTAGTCCAAAAAATGACCAGTCAGTAAGTTTATAAACGGTATCGAACCCTTTCACAAAAATGAACTGCCAGATAAATCCTAGTAGTAAGCCACCAATAACGTTAGGCATAAAGAAAATCGTCCGCATAACATTCCGTAATTTTAATGCACTCGTTAACAAATATGCGAAAGCGAAGCCTACTATATTAACTAAGGCTACACCAACAACGGTAAACTTAGCGGTAAATAAGAACGACTCCCAAAAGTTTGAATCATTCGTGAAAAGCGTTTTAAAGTTACTAAATCCTACCCAGTTAACCGTTTTTGCAATACCATTCCAATCCGTTAATGAATAGTACATCCCTAATATAAATGGTACTATCATAATAAGAACGAAGAATATAAATACAGGTCCAACAAAGAATGCTTGCAGTCCCAATTCCAGCTGTCTTTTTTTCATGAGGTATCTCCCTTCTCCACTCTTTTATGCTATATTAATGTCATTATAATGATATGAAGAACAAACAAATACCTACTAGCGTGAACTAAAAGGGGTAAAATATTGATTGGACGTGTTACATTGAAGTTCAAAACGATTCGAAGTAAGTTAATTGTTTTTTTATTACTTGCAACTATTATTCCCATTTCAGCTACGATGTTCGTCAGTTATTTTTATACGAACGAATCTCTAAAAGAAAGAGTCGCTTCAGAAAATATGAACTTACTCTTTCAAGGTGCGAATAATTTATCAACGTTATTAGATAATTTAAATCGTGCAAGCTCTAATATTTATACGATTCAATCGCTTATTCAAGGTGGATACGATGATATGTTTAGTGAATCTCGTGTTTATGATTCATTGCGTTACATGACAACTGTAGTGCCCGATGTGTATCAAGTGTACTTATATGAAAATAAAAATAACAAAGCAACACTTGTCACATTAAACACACCTAGTCGTAACCATAATATCGATGTATATCCCACCACGGATACGAACGAACAACTATTACCTACTCATCTAAGTCATACGTATGGTTTAACATCTTTAACAACGAACAACTATACTCCTCGTCATGTATTTACTTTGCAAAAAAAAATAGAAAAAATCCCTTCAACAGAGGTGATTGGGCACTTATCTATTGATGTTGATATTAAAGCTATCACTACCATCGTTCATAATTTATATAATACGGATGATGAAAAGTTCTATATTATTGATCATAATAACCAGTTCATTTACAGTGATGATTCTTCGCAGTATGGACAACCTATTGCTTCCACTTGGTACGACGAAGGTGTGCTGGCTAATGAACAACTACAACATTATTTTGAAGCAGAAAACAGTTTGTTCGTCTATCAAAAAATAAAAAATAA
>DXHF01000395.1 GCA_019113605.1 Candidatus Paenibacillus intestinavium | reverse complement strand
TCGCGATTGGTGAATGGAAGGAAGCTACACTTGTCGCGATTTTGTTCGGTGTTAATGAATTACTCGAAGGCTATGGAATGGAAAAGGCGCGACGTTCAATGGAAACATTACTAGAGGTTGCACCGAAGGAAGCGTTAAAGCTAGACAACGGTCAAGAATCAATCGTTCCGATCTCTACATTACAAATCGGTGATCTAGTCAAAATTAAACCTGGAGAAAAAATTCCATCTGATGGTATCGTTTTCGAGGGTAAAAGCTCCGTCAATGAAGCTGCGATTACTGGCGAACCTTTACCAGTAGAGAAGGGAAGCGGAGAAACTGTCTTTGGGGGAAGCATTAACAATGAAGGTTTGCTCATTGTTCGCATTGAAAAAGCATATAAAGATTCTTCCTTAGCAAAAATTCTCCACCTTGTGCAAGAGGCGCAGGAAACGAAGACGCCAACTGAACTCTTCATTAATAAATTCGCTAAATATTACACGCCGCTTATTATGATTATCGCTGCGCTTGTTATACTTATCCCTCCGCTACTTTTGCAGGGTGATTGGAATACATGGCTATACCAAGGACTTTCAGTATTAATTGTTGGCTGTCCGTGTGCATTAATTTTATCTTCACCAATTGCTATCGTTTCAGGAATTACACGTACTGCTAGACAGGGGATACTCGTTAAAGGTGGTGTTTTCCTTGAGCAGCTTGGTAAAATCGATACGCTTGCATTTGACAAAACAGGTACATTAACGAAGGGTGAGCCTCATGTCGCTCAGCTAGAAATATATGATGAAGCACGTTTGTTCAAAGTTGCTGGCGCAATTGAGAAGTCGTCCTCGCATCCATTAGCGAAGGCCATCATGAAAGAAATCGAGCGTAGAAGTATTGTTTCCCCTGATCCTGATGAAATTGAGACAATTACCGGTCGAGGCATTAAAGCCAAAATTGCTGGACAGCTCTATTGGCTCGGCAATGAACAAACGATTGAGCATCTCGTTATTCCAGTAGCTATACAGCAGCGAATTAATGAGTTGAAGGACGAAGGCTTAACACTTGTACTCGTTGCGGATGAACAAGAGCTGCTTGGTATGTTCGGTATTGCCGATGAAATTCGTGAAGAAAGCCGATCAGTTATTGCCGCCTTGCATAAGCTTGGTATTAAGCGCACTGTTATGCTAACAGGTGATCACCAGAAAACAGCCCAGAAGGTTGCTTCTACCGTCGGTGTTTTCGAGTATTACGGCAATCTCCTGCCGGAAGATAAAGTGAGCCGTGTGAAGGAACTATCTGCCAATGGTATCGTAGCGATGATTGGCGACGGTATTAATGACGCCCCGGCGCTTGCTTCCGCGCAACTAGGTATTGCGATGGGTAAAGGTACGGACAGTGCTATCGAGACAGCCGATATCGTATTAATGCAGGATCACTTAGGCAAATTGCCTGAAGCTATATCAGTCGCTAAGCGTGTCAATCGAGTTATTCGCTTTAATATTACAGTATCACTCGGATTGAAAATCATTGCGCTATTGTTAACGATCCCAGGTTGGCTTACGTTATGGATTGCCATCCTATCTGATATGGGAGCGACCATATTTGTTACTTTGGTTAGTCTGACGATATTAATTGAGCATAAGAAGAGATAGACGCGATAAGCTGAAAGTCAGGTTTTCAGCTTACGAAAAAACCGAATTATTATGCAGTGCACCCCAATTGTTAGACACCATCTAACAATTGGAGGTGCACTGCATTTTAAAGAATTTCGTTATAGTTCGGTCTTATTTTTAAAACCTTATGAAGTTATAGTTTATTGTTCGACTACGACAATGACGAAATTAGTTTTGTCCTAGCGTCTTTCTTAAAATTTAATTCCCTTAAGGAGTCGTTCCCCATACCGTAACGCCATTTAGATGAAGCGTCACCTTGTTCCAATCGGTAAATGCAGTTTTCGTAGAATCAAACGAATAATCATTCGACTGGTCGAAATTAGACCAATCAGATTTTGCGATACGGAGCTGAATCTCACCGCTTTGCCCTCCAGCAGCAATTACACTACCAGCTGACGTGAAGCTAAGCTCGATATATGTGTCCGCGTTTGTCCCTGTTGTACTGCCGAAGACTTTTTGTACATTATCTGATCCGACCGCAGCCCAATCTACCCAGGAATCCATCGATTGATTACCATCCTTCGTATAATAATATCTAATCTTCAAATCACTCAAATTAACTGCTGTCGTACCATTGTTTTTTATATTGAATTGAGGAGCGATCGTATTCGTTGATGAGCTAGAGCTACTAGTACGATATTGCACGACCAAATCGCTCTGCGGAATCGGGTTGCTCTGTGGCTGAACGCTAAACTGCACGGAATTAGCACTCTCTCCGATCGTATTCACTGCGCTAACGACATAATAATAAGTCGTTCCATTAGTCAAACCTATATTCGTATAGCTCGTTGTAGTCAGTCCGGTCGCGATCGTTGTATATACTCCACTGCCCGTCGTAGCGCGTTTTACATTGTAGGATGATGCGCCGCTCGACGCATTCCAGCTTAACGTAGCTTGCTCATTTCCTGCTACTATAGTCAAGCCTGTCGGCTGCGCAGGAACAGTGCCCGTCCCCCCGTCTAACACTGGCACATAGCCAGGAGTAGTATAAATACCGTTCAACACGGACGTCGTAGCTAACCCATTCGGACCGTTAACGATCCTATTCCCCCATGTTGTTAGACTGCCTGCTGGTCCTGTAGCCAAATCCAAATATTCTACTCCTCCACCATTGCCGTACCACGACCAGGCAAGCCAACCAACACCCAATTGCTCAGTATAACTCAGTATGGTTGCTTCATCGACATCGCCAGCTGAATGGTAATGGCCGAATTCTCCAATGATGACAGGAACGCCAATGGCAAGTGCATTGTCGATGTTATCTTTAACCATCGTTGCATTGCCGCCCGCATATTCATACATATGAATCGAGAAAATAATATTTCCAAGCGGATCGGAATTAAATACATCATTACCGTTTGTAAATATTGAGGTTGGGTACTGACCCCATCCTGCCGCATCGACAACGAGCATATTTTTAATGCCCGCATTGCGTAGCGCCGGGATTGCCGATTGATAGCCAGTTGCCCAAGCCGTAGAACTCCATGAGCCATACCATTCGTTGGCAATATTGACTATGACACGATCTTCTTTGCCGATCAAAGCATCCTTAATGCTGATCCAGTAATTTACCGCTGCATCTAAAGTGGACACATTATCCGAGCCCGTCGCATCATGTACCTCCAGCATCGCAATGAGCTGATATTGATCACATAAAGTTAGAATAGCTTCAACTGATGCAAGATCGTCTTTCGACCATTGTTGACCGTTCGCAAGGACGATCCGAACAGTGTTGGCACCCGTGGCAGCAATTGCTGGAATTGCGGACGCAAGATCATTTTTATACCAGGTATGAGCGTGATTGACCCCTTTCATTACAAATGGCTGACCCGTTGCATCATATATTTGTGTTCCATCTACATAAATTCCTTTGACAGGAGTTGCCGCCGATGCCTTAGGCAAAGGCAACCCGAACGAAAGCATTAGTATAAACGACAGCGCAAGCAGCAAGATGTTCCGTAGAGAAAGTACCGATTTGATTCGCATTACAAAAATCATCCTCTCGAAATAGTAATATCCATCTCCAACACTTGAGACTGACAGGATGCTTTTCATTGACCAACGAAAATAGTAAGCGCTTACCACCTTCGTTGTATACAATCTCCTTTCCGTTCATAAAGAGCTCTCTTAAACTAGTCTGAATGCTGATCATTCAAACTATCAACACCTTACCGTAATTATAAAAGCGAGTAAATGGTCTGTATTGACATTGCAAATTTTATTTCAAAGTGACTGATATATTGAACAACTATCCCTCTCATAAAAGAAGGATAGATTAAATAAGGAAGCGAATAACCTTCATTTTTGTGTAGACGTAATAGACCATGAATTTGTAAGTCTACTTCAAATTAGTTAATAAATTGCATTGACTGCCGGCACCTGTCGGACTGCGTCCTATGTACTTATCCAAAGTTCACACAAATAAACAGTTGATCATTTTTTTAATTAATAACAACAAAATCCCCAATCGGAAAACTATTCCAATCGGGGATTTGGCTCATTTTTCGGGGATAATTCTGCCTCATCTTTACATCTCCCCTGTCCAGCGCTCCCTTTCGAATCTCAAGTTTCAAACATCGTACTCCATCGTACGTTTTGCTACAGATATGAATTCTAGCGGAGATACTGGTTCATCCGGATCATACTGTGCTGCACCAATTTTCAACTCAAGTTCAACTTTATACTTCTCTTTAAACTCATATTCATTCAATGCATTAATTTTATCCTTTAGTCGTTTAATAACAATTGCAGCACCTTCAATATCTGTAAACAGTACAATCCCCCACGTAGGGTTCTCATTGTTCAATAAATATAATGAATCATTTGATCGAACGAGTGATTGGCTAATATCGGACACTTCAAGCAATGCACTAGAAAACTTTTCAGCTGTCATAATCCGTTTAATTTCGTCCCAATATTTCACATTAATAACCAATAAAGTAAGTGGGATCTTATATCTTTCTGATAACGCCATAAAAGTTGTTATATCTTGCTGATACGAAAGTGTATTCTTTAGCCTTGTTCTTTCATCAATCATTGCAAGTGATAAAGATTGCCTCTGAAGACGATCATTTTCCTCTTGCAATTTTCTATTAGTTTGAGTTAATAACCATGTCAATACGGTCACAATTGGCGTCATCACAAGCCAAAAATAATTAGAAGTACCTACAAGTTCTCCCAATGTTACAGCTTGATAAATTGTAAAAGAGCCGTACCCAAATATAAATAACAAATTCAATATTAATCCCGTCATCATTGTTGAAAAGTAAGTGATAATAGCAATTAAAAATGCAGCGTTTAGCAATATAATATTGATAACATATGCATTTGGATCACTTGATACAAATAATGTCATAACTATACAGACAACTATAAACAATAAAAATGCTACATCAGATAGAAAGCTGTTTTGAAATCGTTTCATCATTTACCCTCCGCTTACGCCAGTATTTTCGAGTTAATAACAGTATTGATACTAATGCAACCGTCATTGTAAGCATGGCCGAGATTACAAAATTCTGCACATCCTTACGCTCTAAAATATTTGATACTGTTGAGCGCGTTGGCAAATCTTCCTTAAAGCGATAAATTGATAAATTACTATTCGTATCTGTAATAACACTATCACCATATAACTTCCACAATGCACTTTCAGCAGAAATTAATTGAGCAGCTTGCACGTAGTATTGTGGTTGTGCCCCAGTAATGACCATTAGACCGAAACCATCACTGACAGGTGATTCTATTAATTGTAATGATCCTATTCGCTTGCCGTATTCCGATTCTACGCTCATCTTTTCATTAGACATAAAACCTTCGCCATTTTGATCATACTTAAAGTACAATCGCTCGTTATTTTCTCTAATAAATTGATTGTTTTTGTAGGAACCGATAGCAATAATTTGTTTGTTTTCTAATAAAGTAGAATCAACTGAATTAAAGTACACCTTTACTTCCCCGTGATTTGTTTGAGCATACTGGCCTAACAAATTGAAAACATTAGATAGTGAAAGATAATCAGCGCTATCCGTTTGTTCAGGCAAAACAACTGCTACAGAATTATAGCCACCTTCTCTTAAAAAACTAGCTGGATAATAGTTAAACAGTAAATCGTTCAAATCTGTCGTATTCAATTGCATTATGGACGTGTTATCAATATAAGCCCAAGGCGTTTGATCTTGATTATTTATACATAATAGACCTTCAATCTCCAGATCAAAAGCAACCGTTACGGTAAAATTCCCATTCACGTTAAGATTTTGAGGAATCGTTAACTCTAACACATCTTGATTCGCCATAACTTCTGATAACTTCTTACTACCAATAGGCTGATCATTAATCAGTATCGTCACTAATGAACGGTTAAAATTCAAGTTTTGTGAATAACGAAGATCAACTCGTATTTTACTAGCTTCTGCTATCGTTTGATTAGCAGGTAATGATACAAAGTAGCTTTTTTCGTTATGCATTGGACCTGTTAACTTATCTCCAGCTTCAGTTAGTCGAATAAACTGACTTTTGTCTACTGCTGGAGTCATAACATCAGTACTCTCATCAATCCATTTTTCAGAAGCAGTAGTTTGTGATATTAATTCCTGATTAGCTACATATCTTCCAGCCTTCGCTAGAAGTTCATCATTATTAGAGGTCACGACTAGAATATGTTGCCCACCAATTTGAATGAGCTTTAAGAGCGCCTTATCTTCAACTTCTAACTTGCTAACCTTTTGAGCCACATCGGCAGGTAAATCACTATATTTGCTCACTAATAACAGAAATTCTTTTTGTTCAACTTCTGAATCACTTTTCGTTAGAAATGGAATCTGTTTATCCCCATCTCCTTTAGATTTAGATAGACCTGAAAGACTATAAATCGCTGCCTCTAATTCTGTAGCCGAAGCATTCTTATTTAATACAACAGCATTGGTTTCAGAGGATAACGTATCAATTCCATTAAACAATTTAATAAATTGGCTTATACTTTCCTCTATTGGTTGACGGTCAAAACCTAATTTGATGATAGATGTGTCCTTGATTGTTAACCAATTATCAGAATAATCTTCAACCACACATACATTATACATATCTTCATTACTATCAGTCTTACGATTACCTTCGATCATTAGTGTATTCATACCTGAAATAATTAACTCTGCAGGTATATCAATTAACACTACTTGATTTTGACCGACAACTGGTCGGAATGAATGGAATGGAGTACCATTCAAATATAATGTCATGCTAGATGTGTGTTCATTAACAAGTGTGGACGAATCATATTCTAGATTCAATTGCACATCCTTTGCATCCCAGTAATCTTCTACCGTAAAGTATTGATAATTAGTAGATTGATAGCCTGATATTGATGCACTATTAAGTTGATATTCATATACTTGTGTTGAAGCTTTAGCTGTATTCAACTGTATATTCTCTAATTCCTTCGCATCTACTTTCTGATCCATAGAAAAGAGAATACTGAAAGTGAAGAGCAATGCTAACACAAACTTTTTTTTATACATGGTTATTCCCTCTCTTTCAAGCTGTGTCAATAATTATGTGCAATTGAAAATAACATTCACTCATATTTCATAATTTGTAATCTCTAAAATCGTTCTGTTTTATACCATTTCACTTCACGTTTATATATTACATCCTTTATATAATGATAAAGTCCGTACGCAGCAACAACCATCCATAATTGACAGTAAGTAATATACATAAGCATAATAATCCATACATTAGATAACCGCATTTCACCTTTTTCTGTCACAAGTGTAATAAATGTTCCTACGATAAACAAAATAACTGCCAATAACCATAAAAAAGAACTTAAACTGGCGATCGTTGTTTGGACAAATCCTAATGCATTCATAACTAAAATAACGTCAGATACTATTAACGAGGTCAATAGTAAAAAATATATAGATAAGAAATACAAAATATCAAACCTAATTTTTTTTGCAGATCGATCAAATAGCAACGGTATATTTTTAACAATGACATATATATTTCCCTTTGCCCATCTCGATCTTTGCTTAAACCAAACCCTTAATGTTTGAGGCTCTTGTTCCCATGTTACAGACTTAGGTTGAAATTTGATACGATAGCCCAAACGATAAATTTGAAAACTAATTTCTGTATCTTCAGCTATCGCCTTCGTATCCCACCCACCGATTTGATCAATAATCGTTCTTCGAAGTATAAAGTTTGTACCTGGTATCGTACAAAGCTGAAATAAATTCCACCTTCCCGCTTGAGCCATCCATTGAAAGGATAATGTTTCAATATTAATAAAGCGTGTCAACAAATTTACATTTCGATTTCTCGTTCTAAATTTCCCAATAACTGCTCCTAACGTATCATCATTCACAAGCTCAGCAACTAAATATTTCAGTGCATTCTTTTCTGGAGTATTATCTGCATCATAGATCGCAATAACTTCTCCTTTACTTCTCTGAAACCCAATATTTAATGCATTGGATTTACCCTTACCACCAGTTTCAGCATCCGTATTTATAATGACAAAATTTCTGTCAGCGTTTTGTTCCTTTAATTGTTGAAGCAATTCTTCGCTACTATCAGAAGAATTGTCATTGATAACAATAATTTCATAGCGATCCTGCGGATAATCTAATGCCAATAATGATCTTACAGTCTGAATAATGACTTTTGCTTCATTATGAGCAGGCACCATAATCGACACAAAGGGAGCCTCCCCTTCTATTCCAGGTATTTTTCTTTTGTCATTTTTAATGTAATACAAATATCCTGATATGATTAATACAACATTCACTAGCAGCAATGACCAAATACTAATAACCGAGAATAGCATTAAATAATCTGCGATGGTCATTTTCATTCTCCTTACCTAACATATTT
>DXHF01000394.1 GCA_019113605.1 Candidatus Paenibacillus intestinavium | reverse complement strand
CTCTTCTCTTTTACTACGGCATATACTGCGTCAAGATCTTGAATTGTTGTAACTTTTGTCATATCAATTCCTAGTTCATCAGCTACCTCTTTATTGTAGACGATACCACCAGCACCAGCTAGCTCTTTCGTTGTTGGAACACCATAGTTTTTACCTTTGATCTTTGCACCTTCTAAAAATGCAGGATCTTGAGAAGAAGTAACACCTTCACCGTACTGTGCAATTAGGTCATTAAGCTCAAGGAATGCACCTTTACCTACATTACTAGCATGACCGTTCCATTGCGCTGTGAAAAGAACATCAACTTCTTCACGAGAGGCAATCATTAGATTGATTGTATCATCCCATGCGCCCCAATCTACAGGAGTAAGGTCAATCGTTGCATTGATTTTCTCAGTAAGCAATTTGTTCAATTCTTCCTCAATTAGTTTTTCATCCTTTTGAGGGCCACCCGGATATACTACTACTAATTTGACAGCTTTCAATTCTTCTTCTTTCGGAGTCTCAGCAGCAGGAGTTGGAGTCGGGTCAGTCTTATCACCTGGAGTATTCGATGGTGCTGGGTTATTATTGCCACCACATGCTGTAACAATCAGAGATATTGCCAAGATCATTGTCACTAACAGTGAAGCGCTTTTTTTGCTTTTGCTCATTATTGCGACCTCCCAAAATTTTTATATGCTAACCAGCAATGCTGGGTATAGCTGAACATTTAACCTTTTACTGCTCCTACCGTTAACCCCTTGACGAAATATTTTTGGAAGAACGGATAAGCAAAGATAATTGGGCCAATTCCGATAATAACCATTGCCATACGAACACTTTCACTTGGGAATTTGAATGTACCACCAGCTGCGATAATGGCAGAAGCTGCTGTACTGTTCGTAGATAGATATTGAATGTTCAACATCGTCTTATACATCAAGTACTGTAGCGTTATATTATCTTCCTTCGTAATGAACACTAGACTGAGAAACCAATCATTCCAGTAAGCTAACGTTTGGAACAATGCTACAGTTGCTAGTACAGGTAGAGATAATGGCAATACAATTTGGAAAAATATTCTCATCTCTCCGGCACCATCCATATTGGCTGATTCTAAAATGGCAGCTGGAATCGTTGTTTGGAAAAACGTTCTTGTAATAAGTACAAAGAATGCGGCAACTAAGAGCGGTATAATTAGTGCTGCCATCGTATTTTTCAAATCTAACATTTGCACATATACTAAGTACCACGGTACTAGACCACCATTGAATAACATGGTGAAAAATACGAAGAAGGTAAAAAACTTAGCATGCGGGAAATCTTTACGTGAGATTGGATAAGCATACAAGGCAATGATAATCATACTTAAACATGTACCAACTACCGTTACAATGATCGAGATTGAGTATGCTCTTACTATGGATGTTGCGTCCTTGAATAGAAATTCATAAGCATCAAAGCTGAAAACACTTGGCCAAAAACTATATCCCTCTCTTACAATCGCGCCCTCATCCGTTATCGATACCATAATTACGAGAATGATAGGAATGATACAAAGTAACGAGTAGACGGTGAACATAGAATGAATTCCGAATGTCGCTAACTTCGGCAATCTATTTTTGGGATTAGCTTGTGTAGTCACTTTTTCTATTTGTGCATTCATTAGATCACCTCTCTAGAATAATGCGTTATCGCTGTCAATTTTCCTTACAATCCAGTTTGATAAAAATACAAGTGAGAAGCCTACAACAGACTGCACTAGGCCTGCTGCTGAAGATAATCCGATATCCCCAACCGTTAAGAAGGTTCGATATACATACGTATCAATTACATTCGTTACTGGAAATAATACGCCTGACTCCCTTGGCACTTGGAAGAACAACCCGAAGTCAGCATTGAAAATACGACCTACTTGAAGCAATGTCATAATCGTAATGATTGGCGTTAGTAGTGGAATCGTAATCGTAAATATTTGCTTAAACTTACTAGCACCATCGATTGTAGCGGCTTCATAATACTCCTCATCGATACCGATAATTGCTGCCATGTAGATTACCGTATAGTAACCCATATTTTTCCATGTGTTAACCATTGATAAAATGTAAGGCCAAAAATCTTTGGTGAAATACCATTTGATCGCTTCGATATCTAGCATTGGTAATAATGAATTATTGATATATCCATTTGTATCGCTTAGAAACGCGTAGGCAAGATAACTGATAACAACCATGGATAGGAAGTACGGTAAAAACATAACTGTTTGATAAAATTTCGCCAAAAATCTATTTTTAATTTCATTCAACAATATTGCAAACGTTAACGGGAAAACTAGATTTAGCACAATAAAGCTACTGTTATACAACAATGTGTTTCTCGTAATAATTAAAGCGTCCTTTGTCATGAACAAATACTTAAAGTTTTCAAATTTACTCCAAGGACTTCCTAGTATTCCGTCCACATAGTTAATATTTTTGAAGGCAATAATAATCCCAAACATCGGGATATAGTTGTTCAGCAATAAAATAAGAATTGCTGGAAGCATCATAATGTAGAACATCCAGTATTTCTTCATCGTCTTTAGGATTGATACTTTCTTCTTAGGTGCTTGCTTCACCGTTGCATTTATGATTTCTGTACTCATAACCCCCACATTCCTCTCTATATTGTCTCGTTGCTATATTCAAATTGTATAAAAAAAAGACACCGAACATTGTCGGTGTCGTGACTCGATTAACGCTATAATGACTACTTGAGTTCATTTACTACACTTTTTGAACCTTTTTTCGATATTCTTGAGGTGTTAGCCCCGTCGTTTTTTTGAATAACTTAGAAAAATGCGAGAAGTTAGCATATCCTACTTCCATTGCGATATCACTTACCCGCTGTTGACTATGCTCTAGCTGCTCCTTCGCTTTCGTTATTCGATACTTAACTAAATAATCGGTTAACGAATGGCCAGTCTCCCGACGAAATAAGCGTGATAAATACGCAGGATTCAAATAAACTTGTTCCGCTAATCGTTCTCTACTAAATTCTTCATCCATATGCGCTATCATATATTGCTGCACCTTCTCAACGACAGTGGAAACCTGCTTGCCTTCCGCAAACAAATTCCCATTAACTTGATGGCAAATTTGAATCGTCCATGCTTTTAGCCGCGATAAGGATTTCAATAAACCATCATTCATTTCCCAATGCTGAAGACTTAATATCCCATGACTACTTATCCCCTTCATCTGTAGCCACTGCATTAAACTATTCATAAATCCGAAATAGAAAGTAGCAAGATCATGGTAGCTCACTTGATCCTGTTGAAGTTTATCAAAATAAACATCAATTTGATAATCAAGCTGTGTAATTTTTCCCGTTTCAAGCAATATGATCCAGTCTGGAAAGTGTACAGCTGCTTTAGTGTTGGATTCTAGCTTAACCGCTAGCTCATTTTCTAATTTTACCGTACATGATTGCGTAACATTTTGCTTCTCAATTGCAAGCAGATTGCGAATACCATCACGAATCGATGCTATTGGAATACTATCTCCGATGTAACAAGATAAGTAGCAATGTAAGTACTCTCGACAATGCGCAATAAATTGATAAGATATATTCGTTAGTAATAATTGTTGCTCAGCACTCGGCTCATACATAATAAGATAGAGAACTCCTTGACCATCTTGAATACAATGTCCCTTTCTATCTGCTAGGAAAAATTCCTCCGCTACATTTTTGATCGCGTAGGTCATTATTTCCTCATCTCGTGCTGACCATTCTTCCTTCCATTGCTCAATACTAATGAAAATAACTTGAATATGACTGTTCGATTGAAGTGGAATACTATAATTTTTCATTGCCGCATCCAAATATACGGTAGCAAGTGACTGTCTATAATGAATAAGATCATGCCAAAATCGTTCAACTAATAGCGGTCTTTCTAATTGCCATTGTTGAAAAAACTGATCATACGTTGAACGAATAGACTCCAATGATGTAACCTCTTCTGCTTTCTTATATGCTTCCGCCAATGCTTCTTGCAATAAACTATGATCGATTGGTTTCAATAAATATTTGAAGCTAGACAACTGTACAGCTTGTTGTGCGTATTTGAAATCTGCATGTCCGGTTAGAAATAACGTTACGCAATTCATAGCATGTTCATTCATCCATTCTAGTAAATCGAGCCCATTTTGCCCTGGCATATCAATATCCGATAATACAACATGTACTTGATGCATCCGCATCATTTCCTGCGCTTCCTCCACATCCATAGCTGTATAAATCTCATGATAATGCAGCTTATCCCACTGAATACCTTTCATAATGCCCCTTATCGCAATCTCCTCATCATCAACTATCAACAAATTGAATGACATATTACTTCAGCTCCTCATCAATTGGAAAATATATTTCGATGACTGCACCGCTCGCTGCATCATTATTGCGAAATTCTATCGTTGCTAGTTCTCCATAAAGCAATTCAAGCCGATTAATGACATTCATAATGCCTAGACTTGTACGTTGTCCTTCTTCAATCGCCTCATGCCGCCTTAGCTTAGTAAGAACATCGTCAGGGAAGCCAGTTCCATTATCAGAAATTGTAATTACAAAGCTGTGTTCCGAGTTACGCTGTGCAGCAATTGTAATTTCAAATATTTGTTTGCGATTTTTGAAGCCATGAATAATCGCATTTTCTATAAATGGTTGGATCGTTAACGCTGCGATTGGATAATCCAAAAACGGTTCGATATGTTCAATCGTCATAACTAATCGATTAGGGAAACGTAATTGCTGAATCGTAATATAGTTTTCAATATGCTTCAATTCTTCTTTCAATGTAATCATTTCTCTATTCGTTGTCATAATGAAGCGGAAATAATCTGCTAGATGTAACGACATTTTCTTCACGGAATCCATTTCTTCAAGGACAGCAAAGTTATAAATAATATTTAACGAGTTCATATAGAAATGCGGATTGATTTGCGATTGTAGTTGCTTCAACTCGCCTTGCTTCACTCGCAGCTGTTCCTCATACACATCAATTTTCAAGTTCTTCACTTGCTCCGCCATATCGTTAAATGTGTTTGCTAGAAAATCAAATTCCATCGTGTGATTACGCTGCAAGCGTACTTCCAAATTCCCCAATGAAACCTTCTTCATCCCGAGCATTAACTGATGCAAAGGTTTAAATAGCATACGTTGCATATATAAAATGTATAGAACGAGAATAACAAAGAAAAAGATAGGAGCAACAATCGTTGCATTCCGGAAAAACAATAATTCTCGCATAACTGTTTTTTCAGGTATCGCAAGCCGATATGCCATATTCGCTACATGACTACGCTGCTCAAGTAACACATAATCACTAGCATTCGCATCAATAATTTCAGAGCTTGATTCTCCCTCTAGACTACTATATGCCGTTAACACATTCGATAGCTGATCATTCTCTACATTGAAAATGTCAGTAAATCCAATATCACCGTCATTCCACTGGATCAACAATAGATCGTGAATATCTTGAATCGTTACAATCGCTCCAAAAAACAAATCATCAGTTACTTTTATGTAATTAATCAAAAAGTATCTACCAGCAATATGATCACTTTCACCTAATTGCCAGCTTGATTTACCGTACTGATACATGTCAGATTTCAGAGGTGACGAATCCATATATTCCGTTATTAACTTATAAGTACTACTGTACACGCTTTCAGTACCGAAAATAATGTCCTCTGCTTGATACAGAAAGATAGAATCTACGAGATTATATACTCCAGCATCACGATCTAATTTCGCATCAATTCTAACTTTTGTTAATGTATAGTCATTGCTGCTGACAGCGTAAGAAGTTAACAACCCAATATCTGCGTCCAAGACGCCCATCTTATATAAATAGTCATCGATTTGTTCTAAATAATGATCGATTTGACCTGTGAATATCGTTAACGTATTGTTATACGTTTCTGATACCTTCACTCGTACAAGATCACGAGAATTGGAATTATTAATTAACATATAGGCCACAATAGGGATCATAACTACAATAAAACCTACCATAAGCTTGTATTTCACAGATTGATGATGAAACATAAATCAACCTCACCCGTTCTCTTTATATAATAACCATCATTAATATTATATAGCATTTGTTTAATTTTACTAGTTTTACTATACTCCTACAACAGAACTAATCTATTAATAAAACTTCTATCCATCATTTTTTTGAACTACCTCTATAAGAAAAGCCGATTTCAAGGTAGTTGAGTCCACCCTGAAATCGGCCATTGAATTAATTATTAGCGATTATCCACTATTTTTACACTTCGTTTATTCCCACCGGATTTGGCCTATTTCAGTTGCTTTTCTGCCAAATCTCCAACAAGCGGCAATTTGAACCATTTCCCCTGATAAGCCTTCACCATTAATACGATCCACAAGATCAAAGATAACGGTGCTAACAAGATGCTCACAATCAGTCCTAATAGTGGAATGACGTTGAGCACGATACTTACGACAAATATAGCTGCAAACGTAAAGATCGATTGCAATGCATGGAATCGAATAAATCGATTTTCTTTTTCGATCAACAAAAAAATAATTCCAGTAACAAATGCAAATAAATAACATAATAGTCCTGCCAAATTTTCATCTAAACCTGAAGCTGTCTTCCCTTTTCCAGAATTAAAACCTTCCATCGGAGCTCCCCCTTCTTCTTTAAACACCGTCTGATTACTCTGATTTTTATCCAAATCGCTCATTGTCTTATCCTCCTCGTTCATTTGTATTCCTAATTGTATTACCGAATTATAACTGAGTATAAGGAAGTAAGGTTAAATCTAGGTTGAGCTGGTAAAATTCTTTATGCTCCAAAAATGCCGTTAGTCCTACATAATTAATCTCATTTCGCAAATAAATAACCGAAGCCACGAACCGTTCGAATGTACTGGGAATGAGCCAAATCCTTATCCAGCTTACGGCGTAAATTACTAATATGTACCTTCACCGTCTCAATATTTCCGGTCGATTCCAAGCCCCATATATGATCATATAATTGTTCGGCGCTCCACACCTGATTCGGATGCTGGACGAACAGCATCAGCAACTGTGCTTCTTTGACAGATAACTCTACTGGCTCACCGTTCAGTTTAAATTGACAACGATTTAGATCGATTTCTAACTGACCATACTTCAGTATATCGCTCGACTGCTCTATATCAGAACCAAATTGGCGATATCGCCGCAGATTCGCCTCAATCCGAGCTTTGAGTTCGCTAAAATCAAATGGCTTCGTAATATAATCATCGCCGCCCAGTTCGAAGCACTTCAATTTGTCAGTGACTCCCCTTCTACTACTCAAGTAAATAATAGGCAAAGTTAATTTTGCTCTTACTTGCCTGCATAATTCAAAACCATCCATCCGCGGCATTTCAATATCTAATAAAATGAGTCGGGGTTGTTCTCTTTCCAGGATCATTAAGGCTTCTACACCATCGCTAGCGGTCAGAACATGGTAGCCATTCTTCTGCAAATATAATTGGATGAGTTCCCTAATCCCGATCTCATCTTCAACGATAAGAATGATTTCACCAGCCACTATCTCCCTCCTTTCTAGATTAGATGCTTGACAAATTATATTCCTATAGAAGATACATATCTTTCCACATAAACTCAATAGTTATTATTTAATAGATCCAATGATTCGTCTAATTACCCGAAATAAGCATACTTTCAATCCTCTCTCTTTTCAGTAAACATCATCCGGATTACAATATAACAATGCCCTAAGTCTGTTTGTGACGAGAGGTCTTCGTCATAGAAGTTATGCTCCTTGTAACATCACTTAAAGCTTCCCCTGCCAATCCCCCTACAATTTCTTTTCCTATTAGACAACCTACATAATCTTCAGTTGATCGATAAATAATTAATCCAGATAATATAAAATCCTTTCCGTCAAATGAGCATCAGGCATAATGCAAGAACCCAAACTTTTCTAGTCTCTCTTCTTAAAAGAGGAGTGAATTGGTTCGTGTTAAAAACTAAATCCAAATATATTTTCATTCTCTTAATTATTGTTTTATTTACCACTAATGCCCTTCCAGTTGAAGCCCAAGAATATCAAGGCGACACTCTTATTTTGCGTGAGTCGACCGAAAAGGTAGATTTATATTCTTATTTGTATATGCTGGAAGACAACGAAAAGCGTCTAACAATCGACGATGTTGCTTCCGTTAGCTATGCCGATAAATTTACTTATTCAGAGCAAATGCCACAAAAAGGTGGCTTTTTTGAAGCTGCGCTTTGGACTCGGTTTGAAGTACATAACCAAACGGATCAAGAACAATGGTTATTTGAAATCGCTTTCCCACTTGTTTACTTTATTAATATTTATTCTGCAGATGAATCAGGGATAATAGAACTTCATAGGGCAGGGACTATCTACCCATTTGAACAAAGAGAGATCAACCATCGTAATTTCATTTTTAATTTGAAGATAGAAGCGAACGAGACGAAAACCTTTTATATTTTACTTCATGGGGCAGGAGGTCTACACCCGCCTTTCTACCTTTGGAATACTCAAGCCATGATCCAGAAAAGTCAAACTGAATTTACATTGCTTGGTATTTTTTACGGCATGGTTTTAGTCATGATATTATACAATTTGTTTCTTTATTTCAGTTTGCGCTTAAGAAGTTACTTATACTATGTGCTTGCTATTACTTGTACAGTCATAGGACAGTTGTCGCTTAATGGACTCGGTTTTCAATATTTGTGGCCGTATTCTCCTTGGTGGAATACAATTTCTACTCCTTTCTGGGTGAGCCTAGCATGCATCGGTATTCTTATGTTTGCTAGAAGTTTTTTGGATACTGATCGCTATTTCCCAAAATTTAAATCAGCTTCATATATCTTGACGATTCTAAATGCTCTCGTCATCGTCATGCTGTTTATATCGAATTTAGTCGCACTAAACATCATGCTCCTAAGTACTGTCAGTACATTTATTACAGTTCTAACGGTGGCTTTCATATGCTTAAGGCGAGGGGCACGCCAAGCACGCTTTTTTATAGTTGGTTGGCCATTCTTCTTTATTGGGATATCTGTCACGATACTAGAGAGAGCAGCAATCATTCCTTTTTCCAATTTCACGGAATATGCAGGTCAGATTACATTAGTAGTAGAGGTCGTTTTATTATCACTAGCGCTAGCAGATAAAATCAATATTATGCGCTCTGAAAAAGAGTTGGCAGAGCATGAAGCTACAGAAAGCCATGCTCTAGTTATAGAAAGTTTAAAGCAAGCAGATGAACTTAAAGATGAGTTTTTAGCGATTACTTCGCATGAATTACGTACACCACTATATGGAATGATCGGCATTGCTGAATCAATACGCGATGGCGCCACTGGAGATGTTCCTGCTGAGATGAGCAATCAACTCGCAATGATTATAACTAGTGGTAATCGATTGAGTTATTTAATAAACGATATATTAGATTTTTCAAAATTAAAACATCATGCTTTAGATGTACATAAAAAGCCAATCCACCTACCAGGACTAGTAGATATCATCCTTACTATTTGTCAGCCTTTGGTGAAGCATAAGGCGATAAAACTTATTAATCTTACCGATGATACCTTCCCAGCTGTAAATGCGGATCAAGATCGTCTTCAACAAATTTTGTATAACCTAGTGGGCAATGCTATTAAATATACAGATCATGGTGAAGTGGTCATTTCAGCAGAGCTGAAGGATGAACAAATGAAAATAAGTGTTTCGGATACTGGAAAAGGGATTTCTAAAGAACAACAGGACATAATATTCGAACCTTTCCAGCAAGGAGACGTTTCGCTTTCGAGAGATGTTGGAGGTACTGGCATCGGTTTAAACATAACAAAGCAGTTAGTTGAGTTACATGGCGGCATCATTGAAGTACATTCGAAGGTAGGATTCGGTTCAATATTTAGTTTTACCCTTCCTATACAACCGGGCAATGAGTATGCAGAGGAAATTGCAATTACAATAGAACCTCTCTTAATAGAAGAGGTAAAGCTACTAACGACAAGCTACCAACCACAAGGCAACAAATTAGCCAAAATATTAGTCGCTGATGACGAGCCTATCAACTTACAAGTACTAATGAATCAACTCACATTAGAAGGCTATCAAGTATTGACAGCTTCTAATGGAGAGGAAGTACTAAGTATCATCGAAGGACACGAGATTGAATTGGTAATCCTCGATATTATGATGCCAAAAATGTCCGGTTACGAAGTGTGTCAACTTTTACGAAAGAACTATTCATTAATGGAATTGCCTATTTTGATGCTCACGGCGAAAAATCAAGTTCGTGATAGAATTACAGCTTTCGAGGTCGGGGCTAATGATTATTTACTCAAGCCTTGTGACAAGCAAGAACTACTTTCACGTGTGAAGACATTAGTTCGGCTAAGAAGCTTAAATCAGAAGCTCATCACATTGAACCTTGAGCTTGAAGAAAAGGTACAAGAACGCACACAAGCATTAGAAGTCGCCAATATTGATCTGACACAAATGAACGAAGATTTAATCGCCATGGCGGATTCGCGCCGCCACCTTCTAGCAAATATTGCACATGAATTGGGGACACCTATTACATTAATTCATAGTTATGTGCAAGCACTGCAAGCTGGATTAGTGGGCTCAGATGATGCTTATTTTAGTAATCTCGTTCATGACAAGATGAATATTCTCAGTCGGTTAATCAGTGATTTATCTGATTTATCCAAGCTTGAAGCTGGGCAATCGAATTTAAATCTCCAAAACATCAACTTAGATACATGGCTTGGACAAATCTATCGTAAGTTCGAGTTAGAGGTTACTCAATATGGTAGGTTTATCGAATTGACTAACATCATTAATGACTCAAAGCATTTTAGCTGCTTTATCGATATTGGACGAATGGATCAAGTGTTTTCCAACTTAATATCAAACGCTGTTAAAAATACACCTGAAGGTACCGGAAAAGTATCTATACAAGTGGAAGTCAATAAGATTGATAAGGAAATTATTATCCAGGTTAAAGATAACGGCTATGGCATCAGAGAAGATAAACTGCCATTTATATTCGATCGATTTTATAAAGCATCTGCGTCTACTGCAGCAGTGGAGCAGACTGGTACAGGATTAGGCTTAGCTATCGTCAAAGAAATTGTTCATGCCCATGAAGGGAGAGTCTGGGTGGGTAGTGATTGTAATGAAGGTTGTATTTTTTATGTCGCTTTGCCAGTCCGGGGTGGCTAATAGATTAAGGTTATCTCAATACTCAAACAACGCCCTTCCGATTTCCTATTAGGAAGCGAAAGGGCGTTGTTTGCTATTCCATCATTTGAAAACTTTGGATAATACCAAGCTTCTAGATCACCATGGCAATGACCTTCGAATCCCGAAGGTCATTGCCATAACAAGCTTCGCAACACTTTTTATTAATTATCAACTGAACGTAACAAGATTACTGCAGCTTCCGCTCTAGTTATGTTAGCAGCTGGGGCGAATTTATTTCCCTCGCGCCCCGTAATAATGCCATACTCTTTCATGACAACAACATATCCTTTGGCCCAATTTGGTATTTGACCTTCATCGGTAAATCCTGTTGATTCGTTAACAATCGGGTCTAATTGAAGTGCCCGTGAAACCATTGCAGCAATTTCCGCTCGGCTTACTTTATTATTTGGTCGGAAAGTTCCGTCATCATAGCCACTAACGATACCAGCCTTTTGTGTTTTTTCAATAGCTTCTTTTGCCCAATGGTTACTTATATCCATTAATTGCGATGGGACACTTTCGCTTGCATCTAGATTAATAGCTCGATTAATGATCACTGCGAACTCAGCCCGAGTAATTGGGTCGTTTGGTTTAAATGTTTCATCCTCATACCCTGTAAAGTAACCACGTTCTACTGCTTCATTAATTTGATCTGCTGCCCAGTGCCCACTAACGTCATTAAATTGGATAAGTGGTGCATCTCTGAAGGTAGGATAATCATCCTTTTCAAGGCTCCATGTGCTCGTGAAATTCCATCCTTTAAAAGTAGCTTGCGTTTTCATCTCCACTGTAGACTTTGGCGTCGCACCAGTTGAGTGTGATTGTCCTGTTGTTTGTGCATCATAGAAGTTAGCCGTATTGTCTCCACGCTGGTCTCCCCCTGCGAATCCACCAACATTGTTGCCAACCCCATCCACTTTCCCAACTGCATACCCATTTTGAATCGTTGACGCTACATTTTCCCCAACGAATCCTCCCACGTTATTTTCCCCTTTGACATTACCTCTAGCATAAGCATCAATGATTGTAGTCTGTGTCAATAACTGACCTACAAGTCCACCTGCATCGTCGCCTGTCGCGTTAACATTACCTGTTGCGAAGCTTTTTTGGAGGCGTGCATTTAGACCATCTTGGACACCAATTAAACCGCCGACTTTATTTTCACCGAATACATTACCTGTTGCATAGCTATCCTTTATAAGTAATTGATTGTAGTTTCCGCTTGATGTATGATAGTTCCCAACCAATCCACCAACATAATCCTTACCTGTCACTGTGCCGGTTGCATAACTATTTGTAACAGTTACGGAAGTACCATTTACACTTAAACTTCCGATCAATCCGCCGACATTATTACTAATTGCTTCTACATCACCAGTTGCAAAGCTATTTATAATTTCTCCCTTGAATGGACGTACATATCCGATCAATCCACCAACATTATTATATTCAGCGGCATTCGTACTAATTACTTTGGCTGATGAGTAACTGTTTTTAACGTTAGTAGCCTCTGCCGCTAGACCCCCAACCATACTTCCGCTAGATTCTACTACACCAGCTGATGTACTGCCTTCAATAAGGGAGTCATCGCCACCGGCAGAACTAACCAGCCCACCTGCCCTAGCTTTACTATAAACGGTAACATTCGCATGGCTATTTTTGATTTTTGCATTTGATAGATAGCCTGCTATCCCACCAACCACGTCCGCACCAGTTATTTTTCCAGTTACCGTGACATTCTCTATTAAACCTCCGTTGCCCATATGGCCTACCAAAGCACCAATATTATGACCAGCAGTAATATCTACACCTTTCAAATTTACATTAGTTATTTTCGCTTTACCACCAACATCACCGAACAATCCAGCTCTATCTTGGTTTTTGTTAATCTTTAGTCCGCTAATCGTGTGCCCCTTTCCGTCGAACGAACCATTGAATTTACTAATCGGTGTCCAACCTGCGCCAACATTGTACGGAGCAATGTCTAAATCAATATCTGCACCTAATACGTAATCTCCTGTCAAGTCAATCCGAATCGAATCTAACTCTTCTGCGGTTTTAATAACAATTGGATTATTTGCATGAGCCCTCTCCCCACCAAGAGTCATTGTAAACGTACTAAAAATAAGAACTAAGCAAAGTAAAATGATCGACCCTTTTTTCTTTTGTAATATATACCTCGTTTTTCCCACTAAAATCTACTCCTTTTCTCATAAATTAAGAATGATAAATATAGTTGCATTACTAGGATCCTAATTCGAAGATGACCGTAATTCCGATTTCACACCTATGACACCAAGAACGATATGTTCATAAACTGTATAGACGAACTGTCACACAACCAATGATTACATTTCCCTCCCTTAAATCAATTTCATAATGACGTATGAGCAACCTTTAACACTAGTCAGTCCGTAGGCATCCATAGGCTGCACAAGAAGCTACTTACTTGAAATTCACTCCATTCATTTACAGTTAAACCCAAGCAATTTAAACATACACTTTGAAGGTTAAGTCTTGGTTAAGCCGTGATATACATTCAGCTTTTTTTTATTTCCCCGCCACCCTATTAACCGTCATCTCTTTCTTCATCGTATATTCCCACAATCAATCCGGAGAAATAGCATGATCCCTAGCGTTCTGGTTACTGCTTTTCTGAAAATACAATCTCCGCATACCCTTGTCCCTTGCCCCATTCACTGTATTCGTCGCCACTATCGAAAGTGAAAGTACCGTGATATGTGACCCCTGCTAACTCCGCCGTCCCTATCTTAAATACTTCATTCAGTAAAGTTTGAGTCTCATATCCTAGTTCTTCGATTACTTCCTTATAAGCGAGAGACTCCTCTTGCTCATCTCCATCGAAAGTGAAGACGGCCTCCCAGTCCATCCCTTCGTCATACTCTCTAACCTCGAACTTCACCTCTTTCCATCCAGACGGCACAGGGAATGGATATGTGTTCAGATGGTCGATGACGGGCGGTATTTTACCTGAATCCGTTGACTTTGTCTCGCTACGATTAATAGTAGCAGTGTCATTTGCTTGCTCAGCAATCGGTAATTTTGAACGATTTTGCTTATTCTGGTCGCTCCCTAAATCTTGTTTTTCTCCGCAGCCACTTAATATTGTGATGAACAACGTACATATCAAAACTAGTATTCCTTTTCTCATATTCCTCTTCCCCTTTCTCAATTAAAGGATAATCTACAAAGGTTAAGTCTTGGTTAAATCGGAATAATAAAATCTAACCTTAGAATTCGGATCATGTAAAAAGCTACTGTTTTGATTCTTTTTCACAAAAACATCGAACGGAGGAACCGAATATGATAAAATCAATCTACGGGATTACTACTCGTTTTGTAATCATGATGTTTTCCAGCAATTTTTACATTTCGAATTTCAACAGGAGACTACACAATGAACAAAATTATTTCAACAAAAGATACCATCATCATTGGACTAATGCTGTTTGCACTATTTTTTGGTGCTGGCAACCTAGTGTTCCCTATAATGCTAGGGCAATCTGCTGGTACGGAAGTTTGGTCAGCAAATCTAGGTTTTCTCATCACTGGAGTAGGCTTACCTCTTTTAGCCGTTATCGCTTTCAGTTTTTCAGGAAAAAAGGATTTACTTTCTTTAGCTAAAAGAGTGGATCCTATATTTGGACTCGTATTTACAACAACACTCTATCTAACAATAGGTCCACTGTTTGCGATGCCTAGAACAGGCAGTGTCGCTTATGAAATTGCCCTTAAACCTTTTTTAGCCGAACAAGCTAGCTTTGTCCCATTGCTGCTATTTAGTATTATATTTTTCGGCATAACATTTTTATGCTCTTTAAATCCTTCAAGGATGATTGATATTGTCGGAAAAATACTTACACCTGTATTAATTTTATTTATTGCCATTTTAGCTGCAGTTGCTTTAATCAACCCACTCGGGATTCCCCAAGAGCCACAAGCTAATTATCAGGCTAATGCGTTATTTCATGGGTTCCAAGAAGGCTATTTGACAATGGATGCTCTCGCCGCTTTCGTATTTGGAATTATTATTATTAACGCGATTAAAGAAAAAGGGGCTCAATCAAAAAAACTGTTACTTATTACAGGCATGAAGTCATCACTTATATCAGCCGCAGTTCTTGCGATTATTTATACATTGCTTGCCTATATTGGAGCTACCAGTGTAGAACAGTTTGGCTATTTAAATAATGGGGGAGAAATCCTTGCCAAAATATCTCAGCATTATTTCGGTAGTTTTGGAGGGATCATCTTAGGGATTATTGTCATACTTGCTTGTCTAACGACAAGTATTGGGTTAACGACCTCTTGTAGTGTCTACCTACATCAATTAATGCCACGTGTCTCGTATAAGACATGGGCTTTACTTTTATCAATAACTAGCGCATTGCTTGCTAATATCGGATTAAGCCAACTAATTGAATTTTCAGTTCCAGTTTTAACCATTCTTTATCCAATTTCTATAGTGCTTATCTTTTTAACCTTCCTGCATCCGCTTTTCAAAGGTAAAAAACAGGTTTATTGGGGAAGTCTAGCGCTAACCTTACTATTCAGTTTCGTCGAGGGTCTATCTATTTCAAAGCTAGATTTGTCTTTCATTACCGATTGGCTTGGAGGTTTCCTGCCGATTCACAATACTTTAGAGTCATTCACCGACTTGCTTAGCAACTTCTTACCATTTTATAATATTGGTCTCGGCTGGGTGTGCCTTGCTGTAGCTGGAGCTCTCATTGGCTATATATGGCCAGTCCGTAAGGGGAGAATATGACGCGATTAGTTTCAGTTTCCATTCGTTCCGTTATGGGATCAATCTTTTCATCAAGTATGGTCTCGAGAGTGCTTTGCCCTGTAAATTAAAGGGCGAAGCACTCTTTCTTTGCTTCGTAATGGGCAATAGGATTACAGTTCCTAAGTATTTCAGCGCAGAGAATGCGTAGGGATATGCTGCACAATAAAAAAAAGCCCATCAGATTAATTATCTGATGAACCATTGATTGTAAGTGGTACCGGCGAGAGGACTCGAACCTCCACGGTCTCCCATTCGATTTTGAGTCGAACGCGTCTGCC